>CABGHH010000031.1 GCA_902158745.1 Candidatus Methanolliviera sp. GoM_asphalt | reverse complement strand
CCATACGTCGAGATCATTGACAGATAGTTTCTTCACTTCATCGCGGAACTGACCCTACAGGTTAGAATGTAAGCTATTTAACTGATCAACGTCGAATTTTTCATTCCGTAAGATGTCTCGGATATCCTCCAGAGACAGTTTTGATGGCTGGTAATAATGCTCACTCTTACTTCTAATACTCCTTTTTAGATATTCGTATCTGGGGGAATATTGGCACCAAGGGGTATCTCGCTTCATCCTCTTCAGAATGCTCTCTATCCATTGCGGCGGATATGTTATCGGCATTGGAGACGATCCTGGCCAACATCCTCTCGGTGCCCCTTGGCAGACCGCTCACACGAAAATCCATTGAAAGCGTCTTTCGATCCTCATGTCTGAGAACAAGCGTGGAGAGAAGATCTCTGCTCATCCCTGCTGGCAATATCAGATCATCCACAAAATCTTTCGATAATTTTTGATGTGCTTTTTTTGGTTTATTTCTCTCCTTATCAAATTGCTCATCTGCCCTCTGCCAGAACTTACCGATATCATGCAACAACGCGGCAAGCTGAACTGTCTTCTCTTCCATTTTCACCTCTTTATAACTATAATTTTATTTTAATTTTCTCTATTTTAACCTATCGGTGAGTGATTTAAGATAAAAACTTGCTTGCCCGTCTTTCTCGATAGATTTTTACTGATTTGAATCTCTCAATTATCTGGCTTTACTTTTTAAGAAATTGTAAACCAAATCGCGGTAAAATTCTCCAAAAGTACGCCGTAACGTCCTTATCCCATCTGTCTTTATCGCGTCTCAAATATTGGAAAAAGAAGAACCATTACCGACATCGACGGCAATAAACAGCACTTCACTGTGCTTGACGAAGTAACACAGGTGCAGTCAACATACCGCGACAAAGTTATATACCTTCAGCGAATCCAGTTTGAAAATGATTGGCCGTATTGAACTCCGCCTTGGCTACTACATTATTGGTAAAAAACCTAAAATGGCAGGCAAGTGGGTGTGGGGGCAATACACAACGATGATGCCTGCAAAAGACCTTCAGTCTATCATCCACCAAGCAATTAAGAAGGGATGGATTTCCGCAGAATAGTATGAAAGGTGATAATTTATCCACCTCTCCGTTATCATCATTTTTGGTTTTCTATTTTTGTAGTTCCCCTCTAACTACTCACCACCTCCATCAGCACATAATAATACTTGCATATCCAACAACCTGTGAGCTATCCCCCGACGTCTCTGCGCTCGTCGTATATCTGAGAAGTCTCCCCTCTTT
Source organism: Candidatus Methanolliviera sp. GoM_asphalt (assembly GCA_902158745.1). GTDB lineage: Archaea > Halobacteriota > Methanoliparia > Methanoliparales > Methanoliparaceae > Methanolliviera. The sequence goes on along the minus strand of CABGHH010000031.1, from coordinate 11,284 downwards.
TGCCCCCATCTCTTTGCATATCTCCATGACCGAGGCGATCCCTCCATAGCCACATGCAGAGATATTTTCTTTATATAGGACCCTGTACATACCGGAGACGTCCATCTCTTCTATCTTCTCTATCATCTTTCGATCCTTTCGGTGTGCAGTCTCTTCTGGGATATAGTGTGAGAAGTCACTCGACGCAATGAATGCCATCTCTCTCTTTAAATTAGATATAGCTTCTAAAACGCTCTTCACCACCTCATCGATTGTCTCTTGATCTTGCAGACCGAGGCATATCGGAACGATCTTGAATTCTTCAAATAGATACTGCAAGAATGGCAGCTGCACCTCTATCGAATGTTCACGTCTGTGAGCCAATTCGTCTCTGTCGATGATCGTCGGAGGAATTCTGTCTATGATCTCTAAATCTGGCTCTACGACCCCTATGGGTGTCTGCCATTCTTCCGAGCTCACAGCCACAGGGGATCCTAATCCTGTGTGATTTGGGCCAAATATAACAAACGTCTCTATATCTCTCTTCTTCTTGAGTGCCAGATAGGTGCGCGCCGCGGTCTGACCAGAATAGATATAACCTGCATGAGGAACAACCCCACCATAAATCCTATCCACCTCGGATAGATCTTCATCGGCAGCAGAGACAAAACGGGATACCATCTCCCACAATTTAGTTTTATTAGAGGGATAAAATTGCCCCGAGACCACCGCTTTTCTCACATCAGTTCGCCTCCAGCTTCAAAATCAGAAACGGTATAGTCAAACGTTTCTGTCCCTCTCTCCCTTAGCAACCTTCTTGCAAGAAGACAATAAACAAATGCGAGGGATCCTTTGCCTTTGTTATTTGTGGGTATGGCCAGATCGACATTAGATAAGACATTGTTCGTATCACAGAGGGCCACAACGGGAATTCCAATGATATTCGCTTCTCTCACCGCGTTTTGATCTGCATATGGATCTGTGGCAATTAAAACATCAGGTTCTTGATAACAAGAAAGATCTGGGTTGGTTAGCGTTCCTGGAACGAATCTTCCAGGAATCGCCTTTGCCCCGGTTGATTTGGCAAACATGACGATTGGTTTCTGGCCGTATTGCCTCGTAGAAACTAACAATATCTTGGATGATTCATATCTTGCCAGAAATTTTGCCGCATCTCTTATCTTTTCATCCGTCTTTTGTATATCTATCAGATAGAGACCATCAGATCTCACCTTATAGATGTATCGGAGCATCTGTTCCGTCTTCTGTTGCGTCCCTATGTGAATACCAGCGCTCAAATAGCTATCGTTGGAAATCAGCATCTTTCCATCTGAATTTTCATCTTCACTTCCGTTCACTTCGACTTCTCCCCCTCAAGTTTTATCTTTTTTCCCCTTCGTCTTTTAACTGTTATCGGTATGGTGCCACGTTCATATTCCATCGTCGCGATCTCAATAGGATCGACGACACCATCGGCATCTACAAATATCGGGCTTCCCATCGCTATCTGGAGAGACCTGGCACCGATCATCCTCGCCTTCTCAAATTTGGTATATTTTTCTTCCAATATATCACCTTTCAGATGGGGTCGCTGAGATTTGAACTCAGGTAACGGCGTCCCGGACGCCGAAGGATCGACCAGGCTACCCCACGACCCCTTTTTAACCATACCTCGATAAGATATCGATCGTCTCAACATGGGTAAGAAATATCCTTCTGCAACAGTATCTCTCTATCCCAAGATCATCTAGGATTTTTCCTGGCTTTTCTCCGTCTTTCACTCTTTGTTTATACTCTTCCCAGTATCTCGAGATGACTTTTCCACACGTAAAACACCTTATGGGAAACATATCATCTCATACTACCTGTAGGATTTCTGAGCCCTCTTTCTTGCTCCTCTACCACCAAATTTCTTCGGCTCTTTCTGTCTTGAATCGTTTACAAGGAGCGGTCTATCATATCTATAGTAGGATTCTTTAAGCCCCATGTCGTTCGTCCACTCGACCAAACCTCTCGCGATTGCGGTTCTGACCGCTTCCGCCTGCCCCATAAATCCACCCCCGCTCACTTTTACATCGATATCCACTTCTTTGGCAGCATTCCCGGCGATCATCAATGGTTCAAAGATCTTCAGCCTTACCATCTCGGGTTCTATGATCTCGACAGGCTTTTTATTTACCCTTACCTTTCCGTTTCCCTTCTTTATCGTTGCTCTGGCAATTGCAGTTTTTCTTTTGCCACTCGTGTTGACAACCCTTGTCATTAAAACACCTCAAAATTTAGAACCAAGTTTCTTTGATACATCACCCAGTCTGACGTATTTCATCGTGCCTAATCTGGAATAGGATGCAGAGGAAACACTCTCAAATGTTTCATTTAATCCATCTGGCACTCCTACATATACCTTTAAATGACGGTAGGCTTCTCTTCCACGCGATTTTTTATATGGGAGCATACCTCTTATCGTCCGCCTCAGGATCATGTCAGGCATTCTTGGAAAATAAGGGCCTCTCTCTTTGGATCCTCTGTCTCTCTTAATTTTATACATGCTAAAGATAAAATTTTTAGATCCAGAGATCAAGCAATCCTTACTGTTGACGATCACCACACTTTCACCATTTAAGAGTCTCTTTGAGACCTCACTCGACAATCTGCCGAGTATCAATCCAGACGCATCGATTATGGTCATAAAATCCCTCATTGAATTATTTTAACTCCCGAACCCTTTGGATTCTCTCCCATGAACTCTTCTATCGTTAAGCATCTTCCCTTGGCGTTAGTGATCTTATCATATGCCAGTTCACTAAAACCGAAGGATGATACAGTGATAGGATGTTCTATGGTCCCAGATCCGAGAACCTTTCCGGGAACAATTACCAGCTCGTTCTCTCTCACATATCTGTTGAGTTTGCTAATGTTAACCGCTACCTTCTGACGAGTTGGGCGATTTAATCTTTTTGCGACGTCCCTCCAAATTTGTACACCCTCCTCTCTAGACTTCAAGATCAACTTATCTATGAGATCGGTGAGCACCGGATTCGTTTTTTTCCTGATCTTCATTTTATTATTCCTCCTCCTTCTTTTAAATATGAATGCGGGGGAGGGGATTCGAACCCCCGTATTCCTATGAAACAGGATCTTAAGTCCTGCGCCTTTGGCCAATCTCGGCAACCCCCGCATCTTTCTGAATCGATTCGAGATCTTCTTTTAGCTCCAAAACTTTCTTCCCTAACTCCTCCGCGGATCTGATCATTATATCTGCCACAGGCATGCTTCCATCAGATTCCACCACAAATATGAACGCATCCTCCTCTACCCCCACTTCTATTGCCCCCAACGCGCATGCCTTCTCACAAAGTCCGCAGAGGGATCACTCCATCAGGTCCTTCACCTTTAATTCTTTATTTAAGGAGAGTAACTGCTTGGGGCACTCATCTATACATCTTCCACACTTATCACAATCTTTTATCGTGATCTTTGGCATATTCTTATAGCCACATGCAACAGCGGGTTGCCATTTAGCATGTTTCTTCCCCGTTCCAAGTCTGGCGACGGCCTCGATCATCACCCTCTGCCCATCCACCAGTTTTACGATCGGAATATCTGGAAAAGATGGCTGAATAGAAGGATCCGTGGAGAAGAGATCCCTCGAATAGACCATCTTTGGCCCCTCCGCGGTTAGGGTCAAAGAGACCTGACAGGAGGGACAACCCTCTCCTCCACACCTGCATTCCTCCGGTAGTTTTAAAGAATTTAAATCCGCCGTAAGTGGTATTAAACCGATCCTTGAAGCCAAAATTTCGTCGTATAGTGAAGACGTATTATCATAGACATTTATATAATCAACGGCCATCTTTTGAACATCTGCCATTGCAGATCTTCTTATGGCATTCACGAATGCAGAGGAGGTCTCTCTCAGCAAGAATCTACCTTTCTCATCCGAGAGCTTCAACACTTCTATCTTCATATCCTCCTTCCTCTTCCCCCTCCTTTGGGCATATAGCCATCGTGTGGAGTCGGCGTCACATCTTCTATCCTTCCCACCTTTAAGCCCGCCCTCGCGAGTGCTCTTATCGCCGCCTGCGACCCTGGCCCGGGACTCCTCGATTTATTTCCCCCAGGTGCTCTAACTTCCACATCAACCCCAACCAAACCTTTTTCCTTGGCCTTCTCTGCTGCCGTTAAAGCCAATTTCATGGCTGCATAAGGGGATCCTTCGTTTCTGCTTGCTTTAACGACCATACCACCGGAACATCTTGCTATCGTCTCCGCACCGGTGATATCTGTGATCGTGATGATCGTATTATTGAGCGATGCATATATATGAGCAACGCCCCACTTTCCTTTTACCACTAAACTGCCTCCACATTTTGCGCCTTTATTGGAGAGCTTTCATCGTAAGAGACCTTCTCTTCCTCATCCTTCTTCACTAAGTAACTCGGTATCGTTATTCTTCTACCTCCCATTGCTATATGTCCATGAACGATGAACTGTCTGGATTGTTTCGGGCTGTTTGCCAGGCCTTTTTTATAGACGATCGTTTGAAGTCTCCTATCGAGGAATCTTTTTACATCCAAAGATAAGACCTCATCGAGTGGATCGGCGCTTCCTTTCAAGACACCATATCTCCTCAATTTGTTTACGATCTCATCTTTCTTCTTATTAGTCGTTTCATTATCCGCTCTTGCCGCAAATTCTGCCAAAAGATTTCTGGCATCCCGCCTATATTTTCTCGGCTCCCCCTCGGCTCTCCAAAGTTCTCTTTTGTTTCTCAAACCATACGCTCCTACGATCTCCCTCTCCTCGTCCAATCGAGCTTTCTGCCACGGATGAACCGGCGTATGGTATAATCTTCTTCTCCTCTTCGGTACCCCCACAAGATCACCTCATCTTCTTTCTTCTTACTCCTACCACCACACCCTTCCGACCTGTAGATTTCGTCCGCTGCCCCCTCACTTTATGCCCACGCTCATGCCTGATCCCTCGATAACTCCTTATCTTCCTCAATCTGTTTATATCCTCCCTGAAAGTTAGATCAATCTCTGAACCAATCAGATGCTTATCTTCTCCTGTGTAGTAGTCTTTTCTTCTATTTAAAAGCCAAGAAGGCGCGCTTGAACCAAATTGAGCCACCCCTTCTTTTAACTTCTCTATCGTACCATCTGGAAGAAGTCCAAGTTTGGTGTATAGGTCAACACCCGCCTTTTTAGCTATTATCTTGGATATCTTCATCCCGATTCCTTTTATTCCCGTCAGAGCTATGAAGACCTGTTTATTACCATTTAGATCGGTATCCACAATCCTGACAAGATGTTTTAATTCTTCTTCCAATTCATCACCTTATTCACAAATCTTTTGATTTTTGAGGACGCCGGGGAAGGGACTTGAACCCTTGCGTCCCAAAAGGGACACAAGCTCTCCAGGCTTGCGCCTTACCACTCAGCCACCCCGGCTCTCTTCCAACATTTTGGATATGTGTTTGGAGGCATCAATACCCGATTTGTATCGGCCACGATCCCTTTTTTATATGACCCACCCCTTTTCAAAGGCATTTTGGCCATCGCAAGAGCCACAACCTCTTCCTTCCGCGTGAAGAGGGCAACTGTATCTCCAACACTTATATCTTTTTCTATCTTCAAAATTCCCGGAGCGGCCAGATATGCGCCGTAGCAGATAGCATCCACCGCCGAATCTTTTATATAAATCTTTGGCAGATGTTTTAAAGCATCCTCCATCGGTAATATGTTACGTCTTAAATACTTTTCTTCTCCATCTTCTCTCCACAGAACGTAAGAATCTATGAGATCATGCATTGTTACCCCTTCGTCCTCCCCGAACGGATTGGAGAATGTCCTTCTAAGCTCGTACATGTTTGCACCAACGCCCAAGGACTTTCCGATCTCGTGGCATAAAACCCTTATATATGTACCGGATTCGCAACGAACTTTGAATAAGAGATCCTTTCCGTCCAACTCTAATAGATTCATTTTATAGATCATTCTCTTTCTGCGCCTTCTCTTGACTGCAGATTTTAAGGGAGGCATCTGGTATATTGGACCTTCAAATTCCGAAAATACCTTCAACAATTTTGCCTCAGAGACGCTTTTGTGGAGTCTCATCAAACCCACATATTCTTTATCTGAAGATAACAAAATGTGGGAGATCTTTGTTGCATCTTCTAACATTATCGGCAAAACCCCGGTGACTCTTGGATCCAACGTCCCACCATGGCCGACCTTCTTCAGATCTAAGATCCTCTTTATCCAGGCGGTCACCTCGTGGCTCGTCGGTCCAGAGGGTTTATTAAGATTTATAACTCCTTTTTGGATGTATAGGCGAATGGGCCTATCTTCTGGTCTGCAACCTGTCATTTATTCCACAACTCTAAACTTCTAAGTATGATCTCTGTGACACTTCTCTTATCCCACTTCTCTGTGTTTATGATGAGATCGTATATGGAGAGATCGTCCAGATCTATCCCATAAAACTTTTTGTACCGCATCCTTCCGTTATTTTCCCTACCTCTCGTCTCTTTTAATACTTTATCATATCCTTTTCCTTCTCTATCCATTATTCTTTTTAATCTATTTTTTAGAGGGGCAGATAGCCATATTTTAAGATCTGCATCTTCTATCTTCCACCCGGAGAGCCTCCCCTCAGCAATACAGTCTTTGAACTTATTCGAAAGCTCGATCTGCCTCTCGTCTATCAGTATATCTATCTTTGGTCTCTCTTCTGCGTATTTACTGAAAGCTTTTAGGGACATCTTCTTCTCTTCTGCCATATCTCTAAAGATCTCTCCAGCGGAGATCATCTTAAATCCGGTTATCTTTGATAATTCCTTTGAGACGGATGTCTTTCCGCTTCCTGCATGACCGCTTATTGTGATCTTCAATTCATAGATCCTACCTTCAGTAAGACTTTCTTTTATTTAAGGTTTGATATCATTTCGATCAAAGCACATGATAGAAAACTATTTATAGTAGTTCTCATATACGCAATATAGGAGGTGAAAAGTGGAAAATGCCAGGAAGATATGGAAATAGGTATCAGTACTATGCGACAGGAATGCCCGGATGGATGAGAGGGACATACGGAAATCCTTATTATGGAGGACCGCCAGGATATCCGTACGGAAATGCTCCTTATCCTGAGAGACCCCCGGAGATGGATTCGAGGGATGAACTGAGGATGTTGGAAGAGGATGAACGGGCATTGGGAGACGATCTTGAGAGAATCAGAGGAAGAATAAGAGAAATCAAGGAAGAAATTGAAAGAAGGAGGTGAAATAAATGCCAGGAGGAGATGGAACTGGTCCAAGGGGTTTCGGGTCTATGAGCGGAAGAGGGGCTGGATACTGCGCCGGATTTCCGGTGCCGGGTTACATGAATCCCGTTTCGGGTAGAGGATTCGGTAGCGGTTTCGGTAGCGGCTTCGGTAGCGGCTTCGGTAGCGGCTTCGGTAGAGGCTTCGGTAGAGGCTTCGGTAGAGGCTTCGGTAGAGGCTTCGGTAGAGGATCTTACGGATATGGACCTTATCAGTCTGGATACGGATCTTATCAGTCTGGATATGGATCTTATCAGTCTGGATATGGACCTTATCAGTCTGGATATGGACCTTATCAGTCTGGATATGGACCTTATCAGTCTGGATATAGATCTTACCCGTATTGATAAAAGTTGATGAATTTTTTTATTTTTTTATTTTTTCATGAAGATAAGTAGTATCTTCGGTCCTGTTCCGTCGAGAAGACTTGGACTATCGCTGGGTGTAGATATAGTTCCCTATAAGACGTGTTGCTTTGATTGTATCTACTGCCAATTGGGGAGAACAACGGATAAGACCGTTCAGAGGAGGGAATATATCAGGAAAGAGAAGATAATAAAAGATCTAAGGGATTTCTTGGATGACCCTCCTCCATTTGACTACATCACCTTTTCAGGTTCTGGAGAGCCCACGCTAAACGATAATATCGGCAAATTGATCGAAGAGGCAAAGAAGATCTCCGATGTTCCGGTAGTTGTTCTAACCAATGGAGCGTTATTATTCGACGAAGATCTGCAGAAAGAGTTGATGCCTGCAGATATCATCATTCCATCGATGGATGCAGTGACAGAGGATGTATTTAATGCAATAGATAGACCACATCCGTCTTTGAATATTGAAAAAATTATAGATGGGCTTACGTCGTTTACAAGAAGATATAGTGGTGAGATCTGGCTCGAGATTATGCTCGTCAAAGGCGTCAACGACAGACCAGAAGATATCGACGCGATGAAAAGAGTATTAGAAACGATCGATGCAGAAAAGATACAGTTGAACACACCGATACGACCGCCGATCGAGGATATTGCAAAGACGGTCGATTGGGAGAAGATGAATGATGTGGCAAAGTATCTCGGTGCAGAGGTGATAACAGAATTCGAAGATGACAGAATAAAACTTGTCGGCAAAGAGACCGAAGGCAATATATTAAATTTATTAAGGAGGAGACCTTGTACGACCGATGAGATCTCGGGCGCCTTATCGATGGAGATAAATGAGGTGATAAAATATCTAAATTTGCTGAAGGATAAAAAGATTAAAGTAAGGGTGTTTCAAGACAAGAATTATTGGGTAATGAAATAAAGAATAAAGAAAAGGAGGATGATCAGAAGTGGCAGAAAAAGGAAAAGAGAGAGATTTTCAAGCGGAACTAAAAGAGGAGCAAGATAAGTTAAGAGAGCATATAAAGCATACGATAATGGTGATATCGGGCAAAGGGGGGGTTGGAAAATCTACGGTCTCTGCAAACCTTGCATATGCGTTGAACTCGTTTGGTAAAGATGTTGGGTTGGTGGACGCGGACATACACGGACCAACGATCCCAAAGTTGCTCGGAATGGAAAATGTAAAACTGAATTCCACGCCGGAAGGGAAGATACTTCCAGCTATCGTACCACCAGGATTGAAAGTGATATCCATGGCTTTTTTGGTCCCAGACAGCGACGCACCTATTATATGGAGGGGGCCTATGAAGTACAATGCGATCAAACAGTTTTTGCAGGATGCTCAATGGGGTAATATAGAATACCTCATCGTTGATTTACCGCCAGGCACAGGAGATGAATCGATCAGCATTGCCCAACTCACCGGCGCAGATGGTTCGATCATTGTGACAACTCCCCAAAGCGTTGCACTTCTAAATTCGAGAAAAGCAGTAGGGTTTGCACAGAAGATGAGCATCCCAATCATCGGAATCATCGAGAACATGAGCGGTTTTATATGCCCACACTGCGGTGAGCGGGTCGATATATTCGGTGAGGGTGGTGGAGAACGAACTGCGGAAGAATTTGGTCTGCCATTCTTGGGAAGAATTCCGCTGGACAAAAAGATATGTGACGGTGGAGAAGCAGGAAGACCGATGATCATCGATAATGATAACTCGGATAACATAGATATCTTCAAGGATCTCGCAGAGAAGGTAATCAAATTTTATGAGTGAGTCATAAATATTCTGAGAATTCCCCCCACATCTCGATTAAGGCTTTAGATGCCCCACAGTTTTCATCGTGCTTCACCACAGGAATACCCGCATTTATTGCCCCTTCCACACTTCTATCGAAGGGGATTTTTTTTAATATTCCCAACTCATTCTTTTCACAATAGTCTTCTATCTCTTCCGCCATATCCTCATTTAGATCGTATTTATTTATACAGACGAGAGGAGTTATCTCAAAATGTTTTACCAGCCCTATGATCCTCTCTAAATCATGTAATCCCGATTTTGTGGGTTCAGTTACGATCAAGGCGATGTTGACACCTGACAGCGACGCGATGACTTGACATCCGATGCCTGCCGCGGCATCTATCATTATCAGATCACGATCATCTCTTTCGGCAATTGTTCTGCTCTTACTTCTGATTTCTGCCACTATCTTGCCGGAACTTTCCTCGCCCGCACGAAGTAAGCCGTGAACCATCGGGCCATAATCGGTCTTTGAAGTAAATATATAACCTGAAATCCTATCTCTCATCCAAACGGCATCAGAGGGACATACGAGGTTACAGACACCGCACCCCTCACACAAGATCGGATCTACCTTATAATCTTCTATCGCACCGAATCTGCAGTTATCCACACAGATATCACATTCGATACATTCTTCTTCTTTGATCTCTGCAGACCTAGATCCATGATATTCCTCTCTATCCATCAGCTCCGATTTGAATAATAGGTGAAGATTTGGGGCATCGACATCACAATCTGCAAAGACAATATCTAACTTATCTTCACGTGCAAGGACGATAAAAGACCCTGTAACAGAGGTCTTTCCCGTTCCCCCCTTTCCGCTGACGATTGCTACTTCCTTCATTTAATCTAAAATCTCCTATTTTTTGTTCGATTTAATACTATTCAAAAGAGAACGATCTTCCCACACCGTTCTCTTGAAAAGTCTCTGGATATGCGCTTCTTATTTCATCCAACGAATCTGTACAGTGAGAAGGAGCCAAAAAGGATAAATCTTTCAGTGAATCCAAATCTCTTTTATTGACGGAATGAAATCCCCCCATTGCGCCGAAGACGTCTCCTTCTTTCGATACCGATTCGATGATGGTGGAGATATGTGGATGTGCACAACCGGATACAATTAAAAACCCTTTTCTCGTCTTTATTGCCAAAGATTGTTCTTTAATGAATGTGCCGAGAGGACCCGTCGAATAGATATCGCTCACAATACGGCTAAAAGATTCTACAAGTATCAAATTGGATCTTTCCTTTATCTCTTTGAGCGTCTTAGAAGGAAACGCCCTCATACCATAGACGTCTACGTCTGGGTTAAGATCAAGAAGATCAAAGAGACCACCGATGTGATCCCAGTCGGCATGGGAGATCACGATCCTTTTGATATCCTTTGGATTTATTCCAAGGTTATCCATATTTTCAAGCAGTATCTCTCCATCTCCCCCGGTATCAAACAGTAAATTTTCTTCTTCGATGAAACAAGAAAATCCGTGTGCGGCCTTTAAACTGCTTTTATATCTATAGTCGTCGTATATGGTTGTGATTGTGAACATTTTCTCTCCCGTTGATGGCGTCAAGATAGAATACACCATTTATATAATTCTTGTTATAGGTTAATAGGTTATAAAGTTTATCCGAGTTCTCTGTTCAAAACCAATGAGGAGTTTAAAATTAAAAATTGGTTGAAGTGGTGCGGCACAGTCCGAAAATCTAGTGATGATTTGTTCTTTTTCTCCTGACGACTTCGTTGTGGGATCCCAAAAATCGAAGATTTTTGAGGACATTGAAAATTTCATTGAA
>CABGHH010000030.1 GCA_902158745.1 Candidatus Methanolliviera sp. GoM_asphalt | reverse complement strand
TCTCGACGGCGTCTGTATTTGTGCCACCAACATCTATGCCAACGAATTTCATTTTTTTTTAAACCTATCTGTTTTCCCCATAAAAATCTTTGGTTTTTTACTGCCTTGCCGGGTAACCCAATCTTTTATCTCTTTATCTTCACCATCCAACTCGAAACAGTGTTTTTTTGTGCTCAAAACGATGATGAGCGTCTGATCGATCACGTAAAAAAGAATGAGATAACATGAGTGATCTCTTGTTAATTGTCAGACAAGGCATGGAGGTGGAAAAAACTAAATACTGTTAATCCATACATTTTTCTGGATGAGGGAGGAGATTTGAATAGAGAGAGATCTGCTGGGGCAATAATCTTTAGGGAAGAGGGGAAAGAAAGATACTATCTGCTTCTATATCATCCGGTAGGTCATTGGGATTTTCCGAAAGGCCATATTGAAAAAAAAGAGAGCGAGATCAAGGCTGCTATAAGAGAAATAAAAGAAGAGACCGGAATTGAAAATTTGGAATTCGTAGATGGTTTTAGGAAGGAAATAAACTATAATTTTAGGAGAAGAGACAAACTGGTATATAAGGAGGTCGTGTTTTATCTCTCCAAAACCGAAAACAAAGAGGTTAAACTTTCCTTCGAACACAAAGATTATGTTTGGCTTCCATACACGGAGGCGCTGGAAAGATTAAGCTACGAGAACTCAAAAAATATTTTGAAGGAGGCGGAGATCTTCATCAAAAGTGAAGTTAAGCATCACCGCTTCCCCACGTGATCTATAGTGGCAATTATTCTCTTTGTGCCATATCCCATTCTAGCGTTATTTTAATCTTTTTAGGCATATCTCCACCCCCGAATGTCTCCTTTTGAACATAGACCGTCTTTATCACCGAAGGTGTATCTCTCTCTATTTCCTTAAATCTTATCGTATTCTTCGTCTCCTTCTCTATCTCAAACTCTACCTCTCTCTTGTCACTCAATTAGATCACCATAGAATCATATCAGGCGTTTTATATAAACCCTTCTCATCACATATATTTAGGAGCGTGGATGCCCAAGAGTTGCAGCGAGTTCTTTACCACAATTCTGAACGCGTCCACCAGAGCCAATCTAGCATTCTTTAAACCATCTGGTGCATTTAATACGGGAATGTCCTTATAGAATTGACCAAACTGCTCTGCAAGCTCTCTTGCATACGTGGCGATGATATTTGGCTTTAAGCCATTCGCCGCCTCTTTTACTGCCAGAGGAAATCTAGAGATTTTTTTTATGAGCTCTATCTCCTGCTCTTCTCTTAAAAGATCAAGATCTGGTTCATCATAGCTTCCACCCTTATCCAGTATGCTGCATGCCCTCGTGTGTGCATACTGGATGTAAGGAGAACCTCTCTTCTCAAAGTCCAATGCATCCCTCCAGTTAAAAGTGGTCGCCTTATCGGGAGATATCTTTACGATGTCGTATCTTACCGCCCCGACCGAGATGAACTTGGAAATCTTCCTCTTCTCTTCCTCATTCAGATCTTTTCTCCTCTTATCTACCTCTAAATATGCCTGTTCTTCGGTCTTCTCCAACAACTCATCCACGGAGATGAATTTACCCATTCTCGTACTCATAGACCCCTCTGGCAGAGAGACGAACTCAAAGATCACAATCTCTGGTTCTTTGTATCCCAAGATCTTTAAGATCACCTTCAATTGGCTCGAGATCAATTTGTGATCCGCTCCAAGGATGTCGATCATCCTATCGCATCTCTCCGACTTCCATGCATGATAAGCCAGATCCCTCGTGGGATATAGGGAAGTCCCATCTCCTCTTGTAACCACAAAATCTTTCTCAAAACCAAATTCTCCAAGATCCATCATCAACGCGCCATCTTCGTAATAAGCGTATCTTTCATCTTTTAATGAGGATATTATGCTATTCACATCTCCATTGAAGACAAATTGACTCTCTCTCACAAATTTGTCAACGGATATATTCATCCCATCAAGTGTCGATCTTATCCCCTCCAAACATCGGGAGACGAGATCATTAAATCTTTTAATGGTCACTTCATCCCCATCTTCAAATCTCTTCAGGAGGGAATCTACTTCTTCCTTCCTAAAAGCATCAGCCCCCAAAAGTTTATTTGCCCCCGCATAGATCTTAGAGATCCCATGATCTATCTTTTTATCCTGATCTAATGCAAATCTTTCCATCCCCCATGCGACGACCGCCACCTGTCTCCCCATATCGTTCACATAATATTGTATCTCTACGTCATAACCGGCTCTTCTCAAAATTCTTCCTAAACTATCCCCTATGATGGAATTACGTATATGCCCGATATGTATTGGGCCATCTGGGTTTGCAGAAGTGTGCTCAAGTAGGATGGTTCCTCTATAACATAACGAGCCATACTCCTCTCGTTCAGATAGCACCTTCTTCAGGGTCTCTGATAAAAATTTTTCACTTGTATAGAAGTTCAAATAGGGGCCAACAGCATCTATTCTCCCTATCAGATAATATCTCTCTTTTATAGCTATCAGGTGCTTTAATATATCTTCTGCCACGTCTCTTGGATCTCTCTTATCTCTCTTTGCAACTTTAAATGAGACTGTCGAAGATATATCTGCAATCTTGTCGTGAGGGTTTATGGGAATATCTCCATTCTCTTCAACTTTTTCTACTCCTTCTCTCAAACAATCTTTCACCTCTCGCTCAAAATCGGGAAACATTATGCACCCACTCTAAATCTGAGTATGGCAGCTATACCGCCGAATGCATTGAAAAACTGCTCTCCCTCTCCAGATTCAGTGGATATTATCTCTACCTTTGTTCCAGATGCTTCGGCGATCTCAGATAGTTCTTCGACGATATCTCTTCTCTCTATGATCTCGAGTGTAGATCCGCACTTGCACACTTTATGATCCTGCTCATCACCATTGGCTATCGTTATAGTCTCTTCTCTTCCGCAATTGCTACATCTTCTACTTACTCTCTCCATCTTTAAATCTTCTGAGAGGAGTAAAGTATCTACCGCACCCGCTTTTAGGTTTCCCCTCACGAACTCTTCCCCGTATGATGCGAGACCATTCTCTTTGATGACTTCGCGCATGAATCGATTTATCAGCTTCTTCTCCTTGGCTATCTCCATATCATCCATGCTCTGCGAGAGTTTATCCACCAACTCGTAAAGACCGGATTTATCCGTGTATGATACATCGAATACGCCCAAAATGTTCTTTTGAAGTGCATAGTGTAGATATTCGCCTTTGACAAATTCTTCCTTCGTTGGACTTGGACCTCCAATAAATATGCCTCTAAAATCCTTCCAATCTCCTTTCAGATACACATCGCTCGCGGCTTCTCCTATCCGCTTATAAAATTCATTTATAGCGATTAACCTCAGCCGAGAAAATCTTGCCGCACTCTGCCCTCCTTTTCGCTGTTTGCCTGGTACATTTGACGTGAGGTGCCGTAATGCTTCAATTCTTTTTCCAATCAAAAGACCTAACGCCGCCTCTTTTCTATCTAAAACGAGGAGTTCGAAGGTTTTTTTATCTTTTAATATCTCTTTAAGAGGCTCTATATAAAATTCGGAACTGCATTGATAGCTATATGATAATACTGGCTCATAAGGCTCCATAATTATACATTCCATATCCGTCTTGTCTCCACCGAGTCGAACGGCGCCACAAAATATGACCATCCCATTCTCTGGCGGCATTCGGTAATATTTCAACCGAGAGAGGACAGAAGCTAGGGCACCCTGGACGTTCGTCCTCGTCTGCTTGGATTTTATGTTGGATGCAGACCCCACTTCATCCTTAAGTTGAGCCGCAACATCCGAAATTTGTTTGTCGTGTGGTATGTATATGGATAAAAGTTCCGTTCCCTGCCCTCTCTTCTTTTCGAGCTCTTCAAGCGTTCTCTTAAATTTATATCTCTCTTGAGTAGAAAGTTCTGCCATGGTATCATCGGAGATCCTATCTTCGCATTAGATATATCTTTCTCATCTCGTACCGAGGAATATCCAACGATAAAGAGCGGAAAGTTAGTGATCTGGGGAGAAGTCTGTAAGAAAAAATTGAAATAGAAAGGATATATCATCAATCGCAGTCCTGCCAAAGTATTTTGAGTAACGTTAAGGATTGAGAAAAGATGGGCTTTCATGAAGAGAGATCTGATCGGTTTTGGCGCAATCAATTATGATTTTATCTGTTTGATCGATAAATTGGCTGATTCTGGAGAGGAAGTTCCAATTAAAAGGCTTTATACCTGTCCTGGAGGATCTGTGCCGAATACCGTCGTGACATTGTCGGTACTTGGCAAGGATGTCGCTTTAGCTGGCGCCATCGGAAAAGATAATCTTGGAACGGAGTTGTTGGATTTCTATAGATCCCACGATATAGATATCAAATTGGTTTTAAGAAAGGGTGGTGATACCGGAAGAGCATTCGTCTTTGTGGATAAAGAGGGAAAGAGAACAATATACCCCTTCGGAGGGGTAAATAGTGATATAAGAATGGAAGATCTGGATATGGAGAAGATAAGAGATTTTAAAATGGTTCATGTAGGTTCTTTTGCCAATCCAGAACAATTGAAAATCCAAGAAGCCATTTCCAGGCTGGGAGTAGATATAAGCTTTTCTCCCGGCATGATATATGCCAAGATGGGATTAAAGTACATCAAAAAAATATTGAAGAATTGTAAAATTCTTTTTTTGAATGAAGGAGAACTGAAAATTTTAACGGGATCGAGCGTCTTTGTCGGTATTTCTCTACTAAATAAAATAGGTGTTGAGATTGTAGTTGTGACATTGGGAGAGAAGGGCTGTCTTATCGGATTAAAAGGAGATATTACTAAAGTAAAAGCAAAAAGAGTGAACATGAAAGATGAGACTGGGGCTGGAGACGCTTTTGCTGGTGGTTTTTTATATGGGATTTTGGAAGAGAGAGAATTGATAGAATGTGGGATGATGGGGAATGAGATAGCATCGTATGCTATAAGAGATTTTGGAGCCATTTCAGGATTGCTTAAACCGAAAGATTTGTGGCTAAACCGATAGTTTTTCAAATCAATGGATGGGGCCGCCGAGATTTGAACTCGGGTTTCCAGCACCCCATGCTGGGAGGATGGTCCAGGCTACCTTACGGCCCCTTAAAGAGGGTCAATCATATTCACCCTATATAAACTTATAACTTTATAAGATATTTTCAGAATTAGAGAGGGTCAATCACCTAAGTGAGAGCTTTGGTCAATGTGAAAGATGCTGATTCCCCATTAACCTCCTCTTTTAAATTTCTTCCGTATCCTCCCTCAACGTAAAATTCGTCGTTCTCAAAGACGACTTTCCCCCTGATCATCGTAATCTTTGGAAATATTCCATAAAAACCCTCATAAGGCGTCCAGTTACATCTGCTGTGGAGATCTTCCGCCCTTATCTTCTTCCTCCCTTTCAAATCAAAAAAAGTTAAATCCGCATCGAACCCCTCTTCCAAAAATCCCTTCTTTTTAAAACCCCAAATTTTGGATGGATTGTGGCAGACAAGATCTAAAATTCTCTCCAAATTCAATCTTTTCTCCATAACGAAGTTCAGCATCAGCGGAATCATCGTCTCAACGCCGGGAAATCCTGGTTTTACATCTTTGATATCTCCTTCTTTCTCCCAGATCTTGTGCGGGGCGTGATCCGATGCAAGGATATCTATCTCTCCACGATTTAACATCTCCCAGAGAAAATTTTTGTCTCTCGAATCCCTGATCGGTGGATTTACCTTTGCCCTAGATCTCAGCCATTCATCATCCTTCGAGGAAAATATCAGATGGTGTGGTGCAACTTCACACGTAATATTTTTATTTTCCATGATCTTCTCCATCGCCGCCCTCGTTGAGACATGGCATATATGCACCCTATAATTTTTTCTCTTGGCGATCTCTATGACCTTCAAAACGGCTTTCTTCTCGCATTCTTCCGGTCGGGCGATCGCGTGGGAATGAGGCGATCTTATCTTATACGCTATTTTATTTTTTTCTATACATTCTTCGTCTTCTGCGTGCACCGTTGGAAGAAGAGAGGTCTTTTTGATCGCTTTTATCGCGCTCTCAAGATTTTCATACGATATAGCATCTCTCTCTTTTCCAAGAAATATCTCGCCAAAGCTTACTGCCTCTTCTGCCAACCCCTCGATTAGAGGGGTATTCTCATTTGTAACACCAGCGCTTATCCCGAAATCCACGAGGGATTTTTTCTCTGCGATCTCTACCTTCTCTTTCAGTGCTGAGAGTGTCGTGGTGGGCGGATCGGTGTTTGGCTGATCCACAACAGAGGTAATTCCACCGGCCACGGCCG
Organism: Candidatus Methanolliviera sp. GoM_asphalt; assembly: GCA_902158745.1. Taxonomy (GTDB): domain Archaea; phylum Halobacteriota; class Methanoliparia; order Methanoliparales; family Methanoliparaceae; genus Methanolliviera. The sequence continues at coordinate 6,448 of CABGHH010000030.1, read as the reverse complement.
ATCTCGACCCGCTGAGCCAATCTTCCTTATGTGTGAACCCCGGCTCCCTGAAGTGAACGTGCACGTCGATACCGCCGGGCAGGACGAGCATTCCTTTAGCATCGAGAAGGTGCTCTCCACTCAAATTTTTTCCTGTCTCTTTTATCATCCCTCCTTCTATACCGATGTCGAGATCCAAGATTTCGCCTCTCACAATCCTGCAGTTCTTTATTATCTGCACAACATTTTTATCTTCATATAAGAACAAATAATTTGTGGGGACGATAGCACTTATGACCGATTTCGGTTCTTATTATCCTGGTGTGATGAAGGGCGTCATACTTGGGATAGACCCGAATGCAAAGATCGTGGATATCACGCATTCTATAAAAAGAGGAAATATAAGAGAGGGGGCTTTTCTCTTAAAGGATTGTATCGGTTATTTTCCAGATGGAACGATATTCGTCGTTGTCGTGGATCCGGGCGTTGGAGGAGAGAGGGAGGCATTGATCGTAGATTGTGGATCAAAAGTACTCATAGGACCAGATAACGGACTATTAATTCCCGCCGCAAAGACGATGGATTATAGAGTTTATAGGATGGTGGATGAACGCTACTTCTTGAAAGATGTCTCAAAGAGCTTTCACGGAAGGGATGTCTTCGCACCAATTGCGGCGCATATATCAAAGGGTGTGCCGATAGAAGATATTGGCGAACCTTTCGATCTCTTTATAGATCTCGAGCTTGAGAAGGCGATCGTATGTAAAGACAAGATCATTGGAGAGGTTTTATTTATAGATGACTTCGGAAACTTGATAACGAGCATATCAGGTAATCTATTGATGAGAGGAGACAGAATAAAGATTAAAGATAGGGAGATGAACCTCGTTAGCACATACTCCGATGTGGAGGAGGGGGATTTACTCGCGATTATAGGAAGTCACGGAAATTTGGAGATATCCGTAAATAAAGGGAATGCCGCAGAATTTTTGAACTTCGGTGAGGGAGACGAAGTGACGGTGGAGTTGGCGAGGAAGTAATAGAAAAATATAAATGTAATATCTGTGATTCCAAGGAGAGATGAGTGTGAAGGAGACGGAAAAGGTTATAGAAGAACTCATAAAAGAGGCATCAGAGAGAAATTTCGTAGAAAGTGTCGATCTGGTCATAAATTTGAAAGATGTGGATATGAAAAATCCGAATAACCGCATAAAAGAAGAAGTGATATTACCTGAGGGATTAGGGGACGATGTAAAGATCGCAGTTTTTGCCAAAGGAGATCTTGCGGAGAGGGCAAAGAAGATGGGTGTTACCGTTCTTTCTGAAGGAGACATAGATACACTGGGAAAAAGTAAGAGAGAAGCAAAAAAAATAGCCAGAGAATACGATTTTTTCCTTGCAGAACCCCAATTTATGGCATTGATCGGAAGAAAACTTGGTCAAATACTTGGGCCAAGGGGAAAGATGCCATCTCCTGCTATATCAGACATTGAGGGGATGATAGAAAGGCTTAAGAGGAGTGTAAAACTCAATACCAAGGACAATCTCACCTTTCATGCCAAGATAGGGAAGACGAGCATTGAACCGGAAAAACTCGCCAAGAATTTTGAAGCGATCGTCGATAAGGTGATCTCTAGGTTGAATGACGGAAAGGCAAATATAAGATCGATCTATCTGAAGACAACAATGGGGAAGGTGAAGAGAGTAGCGATATGAGAGGACTTGAATGGAAGATTAAAGAGGTTGAAAGTCTGAAAGAGGATATTAGAAACCATAAGGTGGTCGGTCTGGTCGGGATGGAGGATCTCCCATCAAAACAGCTCCAAGAGATGAGAAATAGGTTGAGGGGAAAAGTAAAGATAAAGATGAGAAAAAATAACCTCATACGCCGTTCTCTTGAAGGATTTGACGGTATTGAGGAGATGTCTAAAAATATAAGTGGGCAAACAGCGCTTATCTTCTCAGATATGGATATATTCAAACTCTTCAAGCTTTTAGAATCTTCAAAGAGCAAAGCCCCATTAAAACCCGGTGATAGAACTCCAAAAGATGTGGTCGTTAAAAAGGGATCCACTCAATTCAAACCTGGCCCGATCGTCGGGGAGTTACAGAGGAGTGGCATCCCATCGGGTATCGAGGGAGGCAAGGTGGTGATACGGGAGGATAAGGTCGTATTAAGAGAGGGAGAGGCGGTCTCACCAAAGCTTTCGGAGGTGTTAAACCTTCTTGAAGTCTATCCAAAAGAGATTGGATTGGATTTGAAGACGATCTTTGGGGATGAAAGAATATTTGATAGATTGGATCTCACGATAGATCTCGAGGAATATGAGGAGAACCTTTTGGATGCCGTTAAAAACGCATACAACCTTGCATTTAACGTGGCATATCCGAGCCCGGAGATTCTTCCAAATTTGATCGGTAAAGCAGTCCAAGACGCAAGGAATTTGGCATTCAACGCAAACATATATGAGAAGGGGACGATGGATCTGCTGATCGGTAAGGCATACTCTCAGATGATCTTCCTTGCCACAAAAATTCTGGGAGTTGGAAGAGACGCTCTCGACGAAGATACGATGAATCTTCTTAACTAAAAAAACAATAAAAAGAGAGGTGTTATAGGTGGAATATATATATGCGGCGCTCATGCTGCACAGTGTTGGAAAGGAGATAGATGAAGGAAACGTTACTGGTGTTTTAAAAGCTACTGGGGCTGATGTGGATTCTGTAAGGGTTAAAGCGTTGGTTTCTGCATTAGAAGAAGTTGATATCGAAGATGCCATCTCAAAGGCGGCGTTCTCACCGTCTGTTTCAGGCGCAAAAGTAGAGGAGAAGAAGGAAGAGAAGGAAAAGGTAGAGGAGAAGAAGGAAGAGAAGGAAGAGAAGGAAGAAGAAGAGAAGGAGGAAAGCGCCATAGAAGGTCTTGGAGCATTATTTGGTTGATTTGAGTCGATAATGTACGATAAGCAGACGATCATGTTACCTGGGCCCGTGACGATCCATCCACGGGTCCTATCTGCGATGTCAAAGCCCATGATAAATCATAGGGGCGAGGAGTTTGGGCAGATATATGATTACTGTGTAAAAAATCTCAGGGATATCTTCAGGACCAAGAATGATCTCTTCATATTGACAGGCTCCGGGACGTGTGCGATGGAAGCGGCCCTTGGAAATCTGCTGAATAGCGAAGATAAGATTTTGGTGATAACCAACGGGAAGTTTGGAGAGCGATTTAAGGAGATTGGGGAAAGGTATGGAGAGCTCGTCTCTTTAGAATATGAGTGGGGCAGATCTATAGATCTTGAAGATGTCAAAGCAAAACTTGATGAAGGAGATGTCAAGGCGGTAACGCTGGTTCACAACGAGACTTCCGCCGGCATAATAAATCCCGCACCTGAGATAGGGAAGCTTGCAAAAGAGAAAGGTGCTCTCTTCATCATGGACGGTGTCTCTTCTATAGGAGGAAACGACGTTTATGTGGATGATTGGGATGTTGATATTGCCGTCTTTGGATCTCAAAAATGCTTGGCGGCCCCTCCTGGCCTTTCTGCCATCTCTATCGGAAAAAAGGCGTGGGAAGTCATCGAGGAATGTAAAGATAGGCCCTATTACACGGATCTGTTAAAGTACAGAGAGAGTGCATCCAAAAAACCGCCTCAGACGCCATACACCCCCGCAGTCTCTCTCTTCTTCGCGTTGGAAGAGGCGATCAAAATCTTTCTCGAAGAGGGGATAGAAGAGAATATAGAACGCCATAGAAAGTATTCAGATGCGATAAGGGCGGCCATAATGGAGATGGGGCTTACCATGTTTCCTCAACTTAACGGATACAGCCATTATTCGAACACGGTAAACGCGATAAATCTTCCAGAAGGAATCAAAGAAGCTGAGGTTAAGAAGAAGATGCGAGAGAAGGGGATAATCATATCCGGCGGTCAAGGGCGTTTAAAAGATAAGATATTCAGGATTGGGACGATGGGGTATCTTTCGCCGGAAGATATGGTAAATGTCATATCTGCACTCGAATTGGTGTTGAAAGATCTAAAATACGATATAAATGTTGGAAGAGCCGTTGAAAAGGCCGATGATATCCTATTTGGGGGATTGCAATGAATAGGGTCGGGATAGCAGATACCACGTTCGCCAGATATGATATGGCAGGATCGGCGATAAAAGAGTTTAAGAAGTGGGCATCCGTGAAGATAGAGAGATATACCGTTCCCGGAGTCAAAGATTTGCCAGTTGCCGCAAAAAAACTTATAGAGGAGAGAGGTTGTGATATCGTGATGGCGCTTGGGATGCCCGGGCCTGAAGCGATAGATAAACAGTGTGCCCACGAGGCATCTCTTGGATTGATTCTTGCCCAATTGATGACGAATAAACACGTATTGGAGGTCTTCGTCCACGAAGACGAGGCAGAAACGGATGGAGAACTTGCAGAGTTGGCCGATATGAGGACGAGAGAACACGTCTTAAACGCGATAAAACTTCTCTTCGAACCGAAAAAACTCATAAAAGAGGCTGGAATGGGCGAACGGGAAGGATATAAAGATGCGGGTCCAATTAGACTTTAGATTTAAGAGATGATTTATATGGATATGGAAAAGATAAGGTTAGGTTTCGTCGTATCTGAGTTCAATAGGGATATAACGTATCAGATGGAGATCGTTGGAAAGGAACACGCGGAATTTTTGGGAGCAACAGTTGAAAAATCATTCTACGCGCCCGGCGTCTTCGATATGCCCATCGCGATAAAAAAAGTGGGGGCGAGAGATGATATAGACGCTGTTGTGGCGCTTGGTGCCGTCATAGAGGGAGAGACGGAACACGATGAGATAATCGCACAACACGCCGCGAGAAAGATTATGGACCTCTCTTTGGAGCTCGATAAACCGGTCACGTTGGGGGTAGCAGGACCCGGAATGACGAGATTGGGGGCATATCAGAGGGTTGATTATGCGAAGAGGGCGGTGGAGAGTGCGGTGAAGTTGGTGAAGAGGTTGAGAGATATTGGGAAGTAAGAAAATGGACGAGAGATGAGCAAATAAGAAAAATCTTCGGAAATTATGAATTAATAATTTAAAGAAGAATTTACCGATTTTTATTTTTCATGGTGCATAGTTCTTTCATTTTCGATCGCTTCCTCAACTTTTCTTTTTGCTTCTTCCAATAGTTCTTTTGCTTTTCTTCTTGCTTCATGAGATCGTTGGACAAGAGAAGCGATCTTTTGTTGGGTTTCTTTGGGTATAATAGGGATTAGAATTCTTTTAAGGGCTTCATTAGGAACCGCGGTTAAAATTGTTCCTGTACATTCCTTTTTAAGTTGTGTCTGTAAAACCATGCTTTTTGATAAGACTAATAGTACCTCAGGAAAAATTTTTATAGATCTGAATTGGAAAAATCTAGTAGATGCTAAAGAACCTTCGTATTCTTCATCAACTAAAGCCACTTTTTCTAAAGAACCTTCAACACTTGAGGCTATAACATCATTTTTTCTTAAAATTCTCCTCGCTCTACTCGGTGCTTCTTCGCCTTTTATTTCATTTGAACCATATATAATTCCAATAGATGAGTCTATGTCAGCTAATTCAACATAGGAAAATATTTTATCTGGATATTTTGAGGGGTCAAAATCAGGCTTAACATTTTCTACACAATTTAACAATTGAGTATAATCATTTTGATATTCTATTATCTTCTTTATTACTTCATCATAACAAGGCTGGAAATACTCTGCATCTATGCGATGAGATTCAAATGCTTTAGAAAGATTTGCGGTATAAGAGAGTTCATATTTTGGCTTGAAGTCCTTTAGCCCTAATTCTTCTAATAGGAGATTTTCGGCCTGGACGTAGCATTTGATAGAGTTTTTAATTTTATCCTCAGCAAGTAGATATAATTGCCCTACTGAATCCTGTAACTCGGGAGATGCACCAACTACAGGTATCTTTCTAATATCGACTAACTCCAATTTGCCCTGACCTGAAAGCATCTGAATTCGTTTTAGTTGAATTCTACCATATTTCGAAGATAAATAAGCAGCTAAGTAGTAAGGTGATATCTCGTTTGACTTAATCTTTGCACCAGCTACATTTTGGCTAAAATTGTATTTGGAATATTTTCTTGGAAGTATTGCAGAATCTCCAATGTTTGCACCAATCTTAGTAAATACAATATCTCCAGCACCCAATTCAGTTTCTTTGTGTTCAAAGTGGATATTCTCTGGAATATAAACTACAGAACTTAAATCAGCTACTTCACTTTTTATCTCTGTTGTCCTAATAAATGGGAATCCTGATTCAGCATAGAATAGACTTGTTGCAAAATAACCTAACGAACGAATGCATCCTATCCATTCACCTCAACCACAACTCAACCGCACTTGAGGTGATAATTCCACAAGCCACACGATAACAACATAACCTTATCATCGAATCCAGCTCTCCTGTTGCGAAATCTGTCTGTGGTGATC
>CABGHH010000029.1 GCA_902158745.1 Candidatus Methanolliviera sp. GoM_asphalt | reverse complement strand
TCTTCTAACATACAAAAAATGGCTATTGAAAAATGTGAAAAAGTTGAAAACCACTGGAAAAATCGATAGTGCCTTTCAAACGCATAATTTATATCATATATCTCGGTAGTATCTTTCGTGTTTAAAGATCTGATGGTGATGGGGGCAGGTGCAATCGGAAGCCTTATCGGTGGGCTTATGACGAACGCAGGGTATAATGTAGCACTTATTGGAAGGGAGTGGCAGGTCAAAAAGATCAGAGAGAACGGATTACACATTTATGGTCTCGAGGATTTTTGTGTCTATCCGGAAGCCTACATGGAACCTATCGAGGCGGATTTGATATTTATAACGGTAAAATCGTATGACACGGAAGTAGCCGCTAGAGTTCTAAGGATGAAGGAAAAGAGCGTCGTTTTGAGCCTTCAGAACGGCATCGGAAATGAGGAGAAGATTGGAAGAATAGTAGGTATCAAGCACGTTTTGGGAGGTGTAACGTCGCAAGGTGCTTTACTTTTGGGGCCGGGTCGTGTGAAACATACCGGGAGTGGAAAAACCATCATAGGGGAACTGGATGGGAAGATAACAGAGAAAACTAAGGAGATAAAAGAAATTCTCGATAGATCGAAGATAGAAACAAAGATCACGACAGAGATAAAGAGAGAACTGTGGAACAAACTCATCATAAATGTAGGAATAAATGCCATCACCGCGATAACCGGCCTCGAGAACGGTTATATCTGTAAGATGAAAAATTTAAGAGAATTATCGAGAAAATGTGTGAGAGAGGTGCTAAAAGTAGCCGAAAAAGCTGGAATCGATACCAATGTCAAAGAAGAAAGTGTCTTAAATGTTGCGAAATTGACCGCTAAAAATAGATCTTCGATGCTCCAAGATTTAGATAGGGGAAAGAAAACTGAGATAAACGAGATAAATGGGGTTGTTGTGGATCTTGGAGAGAGATATGGCGTCAAATGCGAGGTGAATGAAACTCTCCTCCGTTTGGTTGAGGCTATGGAAGCGGCAAAAAAATAAGAGTCACCGCTCACCTATCGGACACAACGGTCATTTGAAAAATATCTTTGCCCAGCTTATGGAAAAAATGATGAGACGAGAGATGAAAAAGATGTTTAATAAATGGAGCAGTTATATATAAAGGAAAGGCAAACAGACCACCAAGAGAAGACGAGAGATGAATGAGGATAAGATAGATCCGTGGGCTTCGAAGGTAATCGAGACCAAGAAGCTCTTTGAAGAATTTGGAATAGAAGAGATAATGCCACTGATGGAGAGACTGCCGATAAAACACAGGCTTCTTCGGAGGGGGATGATAAGTGGTCACAGAGACTACGATAGAATCGTTGACGCGATCGAGAGGAGAGAAGATTTTGCAGTTATGAGTGGTTTCATGCCCTCCGGTGAAGCTCACATCGGAAACAAGATGGTGATGGAGGAGATAATATGGCACCAACAGATGGGAGGAGAGGCATTTGTTGCGATTGCGGATATGGAAGCACATGTGGTCAGAGGAGTCTCTTTCGAGAAGTGTAGGCGGTTGGGTATAGAAGGATACATCACGAGTATGATTGCACTCGGGTTAGATCCAGAGAAAGCCCATATCTACTTCCAGTCCAAGAATTTTAAGTTGAGAGATCTTATGTTTGAGACAGGAATAGTCTCCAATTTTTCCACTCTTGGTGCAATATACGGTTTTTCCGGTGAGACCTCAATTTCACACGCCATCAGTGCTCTCACACAGTCGGCAGACATTCTATATCCACAGTTGAAGGAGTTTGGAGGACCAAAACCCGTTGTGATACCCGTTGGATTTGATCAGGATCCACATATCAGATTGACGAGGGATATCGCGAGCAAATTCAGAAAGTTCCGTGTGGAACAAAGAGGGGATTATGTAAGTATAAGGAGTAGATCGGCGAGTGAAAAACTCATTCATAAGTTATTTGATAAAATTAAAGAATATGGAACGGTAAAGAAATATAAAGGACATATAGACGTCTTCAATCTTGAATCTGATCAAAATCTGAAAGTTATTGAAGAACTCGTGCGAAAGACTGAGGTAGAAGAGGGTGGCTACGGTTTTCACCTTCCATCTTCCATATACCACAGATTCACCTCCGGATTGACGGGAGGAAAGATGTCGAGCAGCAAGCCGGAGAGTTACATATCCCTCACGGAAAAGCCAGAAGACGCCGCCAAAAAGGTTAAAAGAGCAAAGACCGGCGGGAGAGTTACGATAAATGAACAGAGAGAGAAGGGGGGGGAGCCGGAGAAGTGTGCGGTCTTCGAGCTCTTATTATTCCATTTGATCGAAGATGATGAGGAGATAGATAGGATAAGAGAAGAGTGCAAGGAGGGAGAGAGGGTTTGTGGAGAATGTAAGGCGTTGGCGGCAGATCTGATCGAAGAATTCCTGATAGATCATCAAGAGAAGAGAGAAGAGGCGGCAGATAGGATCGATGAGTATTTGGAGGCATAAGCATGAAAAATTTGACTTTAAACGAGGCGAAGACGTTGAAGGCTCTTCTTTCCGGGGAAAATTCTGGGGAAAAAATTCCCGAATATCTTGCCAAGAAGGTTGGAATAAAGGTGGAAGCCCTGATGCAGGCAGCATACCTCTTGGAAGAGAAAAATTTGGTCGATATAGATGAGAGAGTGGAGGAAGAATATGAACCCACAGAGGAGGGTGAGAGGTACGCCAAAGAAGGTCTTCCTGAGAGAAATATTCACGATTTTGTGGTATCAAAGGGGGGTGAGGTGTATCTCTCGGATCTGAGAGAGGAGTTTTCCGGGATCATCAATATAGGGTTTGGATGGCTTAGGAGGAAGAATTGGGTTGATTGCAAATCAAAGATTTGCAAACTTGAAAATCAGAGATTTTCAAATGAAACTGATAAGAAGGGCGGGGATTTTTTGGTGATAGCGTTAAAAGCCCCGATCGGAAGAGATGAAGAGATACTTAAAGAACTAACAAAGACAAGGAAAAATCCTCCAATGTTGGATAAGAGCACGTTAAAGCTTTTGAAGGGGAGAAAACTCTTAAACATCCATGATAAAAAGTATATAAAGATAAAATTGGCGGAAGATGGAGAAGAGGTTGCAAGGGGAATAAAAGTTGAGGATTACGAAGAGATAACGAAGATTACGCCGGAGATGATACGCGAGAGGAGTTGGATCGGAAAAAGATTCAGGGGTTATGACGCGGAAGTTTTGTCCAAGGAGATATATCCGGCGAAAAAACATCCTTACAGGAGGATAATAGAAGAGATAAGGGATATATCATTGAGAATGGGTTTCGTCGAGATAAAAGGAGAGATAATTCAATCATCCTTCTGGGATTTTGATGCCCTCTTCCAGCCACAGGACCATCCCGCCAGAGATATGCAGGATACGTTTTATCTGAATTCAGAATCAAAGCTCCCGGAAAGATATGTAAAAGAGGTGAAAGAGATGCACATACACGGGGGAAAGATCGATTCGAGTGGTTGGGGTGGAGGATGGAGCGAAGAGGTTGCAAGGAGAAACGTTCTCAGAACCCACACAACTGCCTTGACGATAAGATATTTAGCGGAACATCCCGATCCACCCGTAAAAGCTTTCTGTATCGGTAGGGTCTATAGAAGGGAGAGTATCGATGCAACACATCTTCCGGAGTTCGAACAGCTTGAGGGGGTGATAATGGATAAAGACGTCTCTTTTAAAGACCTTTTAGGATATTTAAAGGCGTTTTATAAGGAGATGGGTTTTGAAGAGATCAGGTTCAGACCAGGATATTTCCCATACACCGAGCCATCTGTAGAGCCGGATGTGTATGTGGATGGATTGGGGTGGGTTGAACTCGGAGGAGCAGGTGTTTTCAGAAAGGAGGTTACTGAGCCTTTTGGAATAAATTATCCCGTACTCGCGTGGGGGCTCGGGGTGAGCAGGCTCGCGATGTTAAAACTTGGATTGAGAGATCTAAGGGAACTCTACCGCCCGGATATAGATTGGTTGAGGAAGAGTCCACTATTTGGAGATTTTTAAATGCCCGTGATATCGCTCGGATATGAAGATTTAGAAGAACTGGTGGGAGTCTCAAAAGAGGAGATACTAACTAAGATACCTATGCTCGGGGCGGATATAGAGAGGGTGGAAGAAGATCACGTCGATGTGGAGTTCTTTCCAAATAGACCAGATTTATACTCTGCTGAAGGTGTTGCGAGGGCTTTGAGGGGGTTTCTATCGATCGAGGAGGGGGCAAGATATTACAGCGTCAAGGAATCGAAGATCGATCTCACTGTAAAGGACGCCGTTCTCCCGATACGTCCTCATATTGCATCGGCGGTCGTGAAAGGTATCAAATTTTCCGGTGCCTTAATAGAATCACTGATGAATCTGCAGGAACACCTCCACAGAGGTTTAGGAAGAGATAGAAGAAAAATCTCGATTGGAGTTCACGATCTTTCTAAGATAGAACCTCCCTTCACATATACAGCGGTCTCTCCAGATTTCAGTTTTGTACCACTCGATCTCGATGAAGAGATGACGATGCATGAGATCTTAACACGACACCCGAAAGGTGTCAAATACAGAAAAATTCTCGAAGATTTTGATTTGTATCCTATCATCTTTGATGCAAAGGATAGAGTGGTCTCTTTTCCACCTATAATAAACGCAGAATTGACGAGGGTGACGGAAAAAACCGAAGATCTATTTATCGACGTTACCGGAACAGAACCAATCGTTTTTAAGGCATTGAATATCGTAGTATCTTCTCTCGCGGAGAGAGGAGGGGAGATATATTCTGTAAGGATTGATAGAGGTTCCAAAGAGGCAAGAATTGTATCTCCAGATCTATCTTATGAAGAGATGGATATAGAACTATCAGAATTTAGATCCCTCATAGGAGAAGACCTGACGCAGTCAAATGTGATAGAATCGCTCAGAAAGATGAGATACGACGCAGATCTAAAGACAGAGGATAAGGTACGGGTTAAAATTCCACCTTACAGGGTTGATATTCTTCATCCGTGGGACATCATTGAGGATGTCGCGATCGGTTATGGATATGAGAATATAAGACCAGAATTTCCAAAGACCCTGACGATGGGAAGCCCTCATAAGATGGAGGTCTTCTCATCCAAGATCAGAGAAGTGATGATTGGACTCTGTTTCTTTGAGGTGATCACGTTTACGTTGACGAACGAAGAGAAAGAATTTGATTGGATGAGGAGGATAAATGGAAAGAAGGAAGAGATCGTTACGGTTAATAATCCGATAAGCACAGAACATACGATGATGAGAAGAACGATATTACCAAATCTGATCGAACTATTATCATTTAATAAACACAGAGATCTCCCTCAGAGGATATTTGAGATCGGAGACGTGATTTTAAATGGTAAAACAACAGAGAGCCTTGCCGCTGTATCTATACATTCGGATGCCGAATTCTCCGAGGTAAGATCTTATATAGATGCATTATTCCGAGAGATGAAGATGGAGGCAAAGATAAAGAATTCGACCGACCCGGCATTTTTGGAGGGGAGAAGCGGTGATATTTACGTAAATAAGAGAAAAATTGGGGTCTTTGGAGAAATGCATCCTGAGGTTGTATGGAATTTTAAGCTCGAATATCCGATCGTGGCGATGGAGATAAATTTGGAATATTTCCTTTGAGCTAAAATGAGGGGGCTTCAATTCTACAATACGATCACATCCCCTCCTTCTGTTATGCCTATCTCCAACTTTGCCAACGCCTTCCTGTGTCTTATCTTTCCTTTGGCATCTTCCTCGACCTTCGCTGTGAGCGCTGTCTCGTCATATATTGTGTGGATATTCTTATCGTCTCCCTCTGCATATATCTTTTCGATAATTTCATCCAGGGGCGTATTCTCCTTTATTACTATCCATACAGGGGCTTTTAGCATTTTCACAAATTTTATCGTGTTTTCAGCCCTTTCTATCTTCCTCCGCGCCGCCCTCTCTATCGAAGAGATATTTTGTTTCGTCGTTTTAAACAGATCTGCGATCTCACTCTGAGAACTACCGCATGTTCTGATTTTGAGTATCTCCATCTGCCTATCTGTTAGCACTGTTTCGTTTCCCATATTTTTCCTCTATCAAATAGTTTTAGTTTACTCATTGAAAAATTTTTCCACAATATTTATTATCAAATGTTTTTGGTTTACTTTCTTGAAATTAAAGCAAAAGTTTAAATTATATGAAGAGATGAGCGGATAACAAGATGAAGAAGCGATCAGATGGTATATCCCACAATGGAAGAGCCAAGAAAGATGATGATCGAGAATTTGGGCATGCGGTGGCATAGAGTATGGCAGGTGATAAGAGATGCGGAAGATGTATAATATAAGGTAAGAGATATATCATATAAGGTGAAATGAGATGACAGATAATACAAGAAATTTGGACGAGATCACCCCTAAATACTTTGATGATATTACAAAGACGATCTTTGCACCGTTGCATCCCGTAGTTACCCGACAGATCGTGGAGAGATGTAAGATAAAAGAGGGTATCTGCATCGATGTGGGGAGTGGCCCTGCACCATTAGCTATTGCGCTTGCAAAGATAACCGATTTGAAGATTCATGCCCTCGACATCTCAGAGGAGATGTGCAGGATTGCTGAAAAGAATGTTGAAACCGAGGGATTGTCCAAGAAGATCGTTATAGTTGTAGCAGATGTCCATGATATGCCATTTCCAGACAATTTTGCAGATTTGATCGTGAGCAGGGGATCTGTATTCTTTTGGGAGGATAAAGTAGGGGCGTTTAAGGAGATCTATCGCGTCTTAAAGCCGAATGGTAGAACATATATCGGTGGAGGATTTGGAACGGCAGAATTGAGAGAGAAGGTAACGAGAGAGATGGAGAAGATATTTCCAGGATGGAAAAAAGGTGTTAAAGAAAGACTTGGAAAAAACACCGTTGAAGCGTTTAAAGATGCTTTGAATGATGCGAAAATTTCTAATTATAATGTGATAAATGATGATTCTGGGTTGTGGATCGTGATTGAAAAAGGGGATTTTATAGATGAAATCGATAAAAAAATTGTTTGAAATAATAGCCTGTTTGGTAATCGTTGTTTTACTTGTCGGTCATCTCTCAGTGGTGGCTAATTCAGGAGAAGAATGGAAAACCTATGAATCAAAAGAGTGGGGCTTTAAGATAGATTATCCTGGTAGCTGGAATTTGCACAAAAGTGCATCTATCCCAAATATTATGATAATAACCTTTTCCCTACCAGAAGAAGGAATTACAAAGAAATATTGGAGTGTTGCTATCGAAGTGAGGAAGGTAGCTCATCGTTTTAAGTCGAAGGAAGAACCACTTGAAGAGATACCTATTGAAGATCTGACTTTAGAAGAATGGACAGAGATAGTAACATCCAATTCAAAAAAATTAGGAGTGCCTTTTTTCAAGGTGATAGAAGAGAGTGATACCTTAGTGGATGGAGTATTGGCGAAAAAACAGATAGTCAGGGTAGGGATTTTTAAAACAACACGTATTTTTGCCATTAAAAACGAAGTAGGATATTTGATTTCATACGGATCACCAAATCTATCTATTCTATCTAAACCATATCTTGAGATGACAAATAAAATGATCGATTCATTCGAGTTTATCTGGTGATAAAAATGAGATGCAACATCTGCGAGATCGGTTGCGAGATCAAAGAGGGTAAGTTTGGCGCCTGTAAGATGTATCTTAATAAAAATGGCAAGATCGTTGAGAGATTTCCGAATATGTACCTTGCCATATTTCCCGTCTCAATCGAAACGATGCCGATCTTGCACTTTTATCCAAAGGGGAAATTTCTACAAGTAGGCACCGTGGGATGCAATTTTAAATGTAATGGGTGCATATCTAAGATCTTGGTCGATCAAGCCAATTCCGTGTCTGGAATACTAAAAAGAATGAGGTCAGAAGATATTGTTAAAGAGGCGATCGCCGAGAACTGTATTGGAATTTCCTTCTTCATCAACGAGCCGACCGTCTCATATTATACGTTCAAAGACCTTGCAAAAAGAGCAAAGGATAACGGTTTATTTGTTGGATGCTCGACAAATGCCTATTTTACGGAAAAAGCACTGAGAGAATTAATTCCCCATATAGATTTCGTAAATATCGGCATCAAGGGATATTCAGATGATAGATATAGATCATGTGGGGCCAAAAGTTCAAAGTTTGTATTCAGAAATTTAAAATTACTATACGATAGTAATGTGCACGTCGAGGTCGCCACGGTATATATAAAGGGATCTGAGGACGAAGTAATAAAGACTGCAAGATATGTCTCATCGATCTCTAAAGATATTCCATTTCAAGTCATGCGGTTTATACCATTTGGAGATGCAAGCATCGATCTTGAACCGACGATAAGAGAATCAGAGGTGTTGTGTGACGAATTAAGAGATTATCTGAACTATGTTTATCTATTCAACTCGCCAGGAACAAAATATCTAAATACGATCTGTTCAAATTGTGGAAAAACGGTATTTGAGCGGGAGTTTTATGGCCCGATGGGATCAAGAGTAATCAAAAACAGATCCGAAGGTTTGTGCGAATGTGGATATAAAATTCCGTTTGAGGGGGTCATAAGCGGTGAGCAATTCGATGAAAAGGGTTTCTTTGGAGGATACAGATATACGAGAGCTTTGGAGATGATTCACGCGATATTAGTGGCGGTCGATGCCGACGATAAAGACATTGGAAAGATTTGGTCTGATGTTATAAGAAGTGATTACTTCAAAGAATTCCATGAAAAGATACAGAAGATCGATTCTTATCTTAATATAATAAGATATTTCGCAAAATTGAGCAATAGAGAAGAGAAAGGAGAAGAATTAATCGGTTATATAGAGAGAAAAGTGGACTTTATCGCTTCAAGATCTAAAGGTGCCGATGAACCAAGGGTATATTACTCGATGGGGTATCCTCTATTTGCACTGAACAAAGAGAGATTCGAGAACGATCTCGTCGAGACGGCGGGCGGAAAGAGTGTAAATAAACTGATAAAAAGAAAGGGAAAACCTGGAATCAATATTTCAAGAGACGAATTTAACGATCTTAATCCAGAGGTTGTTTTTATATCCGGTTTCTTATCTTCTCCTGTCTCTGATTTTTATGATTATTGTCTAAAGAATGATTTGGTTGTAGATGCGATTAAAGATAAGAATGTATATCGAATCTATCCGGGCTGGGATTTTGGAAGTCCGAGATGGATATTGGGATTGATGTGCATTGCAAATAAAATTCATCCAGAGATATTCAATTTTGATATGGAGGAGGAAGCGGATAAATTTTATTGGAGATTTTATCGGCTAAAATTCTCTTCGATAGAACCGAATAGGTCATTTCACAGAGCTTCGGCAAGATGAAAGCTTTATCTTCCTATCTCTTCTATATCAAATATTTTTGTTTTACTTTTTAAAAAAGGAAAGTTTTTATATAAAAAATCCACCGGTGATAAAAATGAAGGGTCATTGGATACTTGCACAGTCTCTCAAGGATAACAGAAGAGTTGGGAGACCTAATGATTCAAATGCAAAAATATTGATACCAAAGGAAGTATATAAAAATGACAGATAAAGATAAAAAACTCAAAATTTTAGCTCTGGTCGCAATCGTTGTGATTGTGGCGAGTATTGGTGCCTATGTTTATACGAGTCAACAGGACACAGAATCCGCTACAAAAGAGACGAGAACGATCACCGATATGGCGGGAAGAACGGTCGAGATGCCTGTGGAAGTGAACAGGGTTATAGGCACTTCTCCTCCAACAACCATGATTGTGTATATGCTGGCTCCAGACAAATTGATGGGGTGGAATTTTAAGCCTGGGGGGAGTTATATGTCTTCCAAATATCTGAATCTTCCTGTTGTAGGGGGTTGGTTTGGTAAGCAAAGCGCTAATTATGAGAATATGATATCAATGAATCCAGATATAGTCTTAGAGGGGTTTACCACCCAAGGAGACCTAAATACTACGATAATAGAAAGACAACAAAAATTTGGCGAGATTCCTGTTGTGGGCGTAACGGCCACCGCCGATATCACGGCCAATGAAGCACCAATCAGATTCTTGGGGGAAATATTGGGGGAAGAAGAAAAGGCAGCAGAGTTGATATCTTTCTATAATAAAATAATGAATGATGTTAATATTAGAGTATCACAGATTCCTGAAAGTGAAAAAAAGAGGGTTTACTATGCCGAAGGACCGCAAGGTTTGATGACAGACCCAAAAGGCTCTACCCACTCTCAACTGATAGAGCTATGTGGTGGCATCAATGTTGCTAAATGCCCTTTAAAGAAAGGTATGGGCATGAGAGAAGTCTCTATAGAGCAGGTGCTAAAGTGGGATCCAGATGTGATCATAGCTAGAGACCCTATCTTCTACAAGAATGTGTTCTCAAACCCTCTGTGGCAGAATGTAACAGCAGTCAAAAACCGTGAGGTGTACCTTACACCGGATGCTCCATTCTGCTGGTTTGACCGTCCTCATGGTGCAAATAGGATCATTGGAATACCGTGGACAGCAAAAATATTGTATCCCGAAAGATTTGAGGATTTAGACCTTAATAGTCTAACAAAGGAGTTCTATTCAAAATTTTATCATTACAATCTTACAGATGAAGAAGTTTATGATATTCTAAATCCGGGAAAAGGTGATAAAAATGAAGGATAAAAAACTTAAAATTTTGGCTTTGGTCGCAATTATTGCCGTTGTAGTAAGTATTGGCTATGGCACCTTTGTAAGTCAAGAGAGATTGGAGTCTGCTCAAGAGACGAGGACGATAGTTGATTCTCTCGGTAGAAGCGTTGAGCTTCCTATGGATGTAGAGAGGATTGTCTCTCTTTCCGTTACCAGCACGGAAATAATCAGCGTGCTGGGAGCACAAGACAAGATAGTAGGAGTGGATGAGTGGGTAAAGCGGGGGACGGGCTACGGTGAATTGATATATAGAATGTACCCTGAACTCCAAGATCTTTCTTCCCCTGGAGGTGGCCCTAAGCCGGTGAATATTGAAGAGGTATTGGCGCTGGACCCGGATGTAGTACTGGTTAGTGGGGTTGGAACTGGGTGGGTGGAGGATTTAGAGCAGTATGGCATACCAGTGGTAGCGGCTAAATTTGAATCCGTAGACAGCTGTATGGATGATATAAGAATAGTAGCCGAATGTGCGGGGAAGGAAAAAGAAGCAGAAGGACTAATTGCTTATTTGCAGAGTAAGATTGATTTAGTTACTTCCCGGGTTGGAGATCTTCCTCAAAGTGAGCGCCCAAGAGTTCTCTACGTCTCACTCCGAGATGGCACTTTTGGGACTTATGGATCAGGCACCTTTGAGGATGAACAAATAAGGACAGCGGGTGGTTTTAACATTGCTGCTGAAGCCAGTGGTGTCCATGTCCAGTTATCAATAGAGCAGATACTTGCTGCGAATCCACAGGTAATTATTACTCATCATGGCACTACGGCCGAAGACATATTGTCTGATCCAAGGATGGCCGATGTGGAAGCCGTGAAAAATAAAGAGGTTTATACGCTACCAGAATGGGGCTGGGATTTCGGCTCACTCAGGGATATCTTTTGCATAGAGTGGTTAGCTACCAAGCTTCATCCTGATAAGTTTTCCGACATTGATATTGATGCTGAGGTCAACGAGTTTTACAAGAAGGTTTACGGAATCGAGTACAGTGGCCCAGCTCTCTCTAGCTCTACTAAAACAATAGTTGATATGGCCGGGAGGAGCGTAACTTTACCATCTAAAGTAAAGAATATTGTTACGGTTTATCCTCCGGCAACACCGATAGTTTATGCAATTGATGGAGTAGACCACTTAGTTGGTATTGATTGCTTAGATGTGAATAATCAAGTCTTAAAGGATATGGAGCCAAAATTTAAAGACATTGTAAATGTTGGTCATCAATTCAAGGGCATTAATATCGAGGAACTGCTAT
Source organism: Candidatus Methanolliviera sp. GoM_asphalt (assembly GCA_902158745.1). GTDB lineage: Archaea > Halobacteriota > Methanoliparia > Methanoliparales > Methanoliparaceae > Methanolliviera. The sequence goes on along the minus strand of CABGHH010000029.1, from coordinate 954 downwards.
CACTGGAACCAGATGTTGTCTTCGCCAGCATCAGGAATCGTGAAACTACGATGCAGAACTACGAGTCATATTTTCCTGTGGTTTATATTGACGTGAACACCATTCAATCTCTTAAAAGGTCTATGCTGGTTGTGGGGCAAGCTTTAGATAAGGAGTCACGAGCTGAAGGGTTGGTATCCTATTATAACCAGAAGATGGAAAATGTTGTTATTGTCGCTTCGCAGATTCCTGAGAATGAGAAGCCGCAGGTCTACATGACCAGTCACGGCATCTTAAACACATGCACATCTGCGTCAATTGAGAGCTATATGCTGGAACTTTGTGGAGGCATAAATGTAGCTGCTGATGTTATCGGTGGACTGTATTCGGAGATCACCATTGAGCAATTGATATCATGGAACCCGGATATCATCTTGGTTAATTCCTTCTGCTCTAGCGATACTAAAGATGATATTCTCTCTAATCCGCGGTTAGCTAGCATCAAAGCCGTCAAGAATAAACAAGTCTTTCAAATACCTGACTATATATCTTGCTGGTATATTGGTGTTCCGGAGTCGCTCTTAGGTATGGAATGGACTCTCTATAAATTGCACCCTGAAAAGATCAACTTTCAGATGGAAGAAGAGGTTAAGGAGTTCTATTCAAAGTTCTACGGTTATGATATCACCGACGAAGAGATTGCTCAAATCTTAAAAGAGGAATCTTAATGGAACTAAATCAAATCGACTGGAACGAAATGTGGAAGGAGGCGATGAAGAAAGTCTCTGGAAAGCATGAAAAGGTGAAACAATGGGATGATCTTGCGAAAAGAATGAATGAATGGATGAAGAAAGATGATTACTCAGAAAAAGTGATGCAGAGGATTAAACTTAATCAGAATTGGACTGTTCTGGATATAGGTTGCGGAACTGGATCACTTGCAATACCAATGGCAAAGAAAGTAAAGCATGTTAC
>CABGHH010000028.1 GCA_902158745.1 Candidatus Methanolliviera sp. GoM_asphalt | reverse complement strand
TCCATACGAGGTTGGAAATTCTGGATACGAGACGTTGTTCGGACTTAGAGAGGAAGGATGGGGATTGGAATCTCCGGCGTGGGAAGAATACTACGAAGATGACCTCAGGAAGTACAGAACAGAGTTCGAATACGACGGGATGAACGTGGTGATCACGGACGGATGGATCGATGGATACGCCGAAGGATACTATGAACAGATCTCGAAGGCGATAGACGGTCTTCTCTGAGAAAAAGATTAATTATATAGGTTTTTGGGTAATATTCTAACCTAATTAGGATTTTTATCCAAAACCGAGTTTTTTTAGGGCAGATTATTTGTGTGCCTAACAATATAGAAGATCAAAAGAATAGGAGGTAAAAAATGAATAGAAAAATTGTGGGAGCACTGCTTGCATTTATGATCGTCTGCACCATGCTTTTGGTTCCCCAAGCAGATGCTCAGAAGACCGTTACCATCGTGGATTCGTTGGGAAATGAAGTTGAGATACCGTATCCTGTGGAGCGTGTGGTAAACGTGAATCTCTTTGCGGATGAGGCAATCGTCGCATTGGGAGGGGAGGATAAGCTCGTTGGTATCGATCTAATACCGCTGGCAGAGCCCGAGTTCTATCCAACATTACAGGATAAACCTTCAGTCGGACTCCACCACTTCCCGAGCTACGAGAAGATCATCGATCTGGAACCAGATGTGGTGATCGCCGCAAGTGATCTCATGTTTCTCCCTGGATTTAAAGAGAAGATGGAAGCCGCCGGCATCAAGGTGGTCTATCTGAATCTGTGGGATCCGGGGACTTATGATCGCGATATTAAAAATCTGGGAATAATACTTGGAGAAGAGAAGAGAGCAAAGGAGTACCTCAAGTTCGTCCATTCGTACGTGAAGATGGTCGAAGATCGGGTGAAGGATATACCTTCAGATGAAAGAGTGGGAGTTTATTGGGAGTTTCACTTCCCGTACATGACGATGGCAAAGGGATCGCCGATAGATAAATTTATTGAGATGGCAGGAGGAAGAAACGTCTTTGCAGGGACGGAGGGAGGGGAGTTTCAGATGCCGACGATACCCGGGTTGCCTGCTGGGATGGAGGTTTCTACAGGATTACCGCTCCGCACGGTTAGCCAGGAAGCGATCGTGGAGGCAAACCCCCAGGTGATCATCGGGGAGTTTATACCCATGTCGGTGATGACAAAAGGGATCGGAAAGATGATTAGGGGAGAGCCATACCAGATGCCCATCGGATACACCGACAAGCCCGATGTGAATATACTTAAAAGTTCGAGAGATGAGATAATGAACCGCTCTGGGTCGAGTGCAATAGACGCTGTGAGGAACGAAAGGGTCTATATATTCCCCTTCAGCATGCTTCTGACATCAACGAGGTGGCCAGTAGGTCTAGTCTATCTGGGGAAGTGTTTCTATCCCGATCAGTTCGAGGACGTGGATCCAGATGAGTTCCACGCAAAATGGTTGAAGAAGTGGAATGGGCTGGAGTATAAAGGGGTGTATGTCTATCCATGAGTATATCTATCCATGAGATAAAAGGAGAGATAGAGTGAAAAAAATAGTTATTTCGCTCCCTCTGCCTGTTATGCCTATTGCACAGCCACTCATACGGAAACTTCAAGAGCTGGCAACAAACACGCAGTTGGAATTCACAGGATTAAATCCAGAGGAGGACGAACCTCTTCCGATCAGGGGTGACGATATTCCAGAACTAGTGGTTACCCACCACGTTTCCATAATGAAGAACAGAGATGCAATGGTATCATCGGGATCCTACGAGGCTCCAAAAGGAGTTATTCCTGAAATGAGAGATGACCTACAAGAAAAGGGATTTGTTGATCCCACCGGCTGTTTCATACCCATGTGTTTTGTACCCCTGGTGCTCATCTACGACAGATCTATCAAGCCTGCCCCCTCTTCTTGGGCAGATCTGCTGGAAAAGCGATGGCAGGAAAGAATAGGATCCGCCTCCACCAGTACGTTCATAAAATTACTGAACGTTAATCTGAAGAGCCTCTTCGGGGAAAGGGTGGACCAGTTAAACCAGTTGTTTGACAGCATGGACCTCAAGGGTCTTCCGATAAAGGTAAATTTGGCTGTCGGTGATGGAGACCTTGATGTCGGCATTGCCCCCTTACCCTTTGCCAGAGCTTCCCGAACGGGTGACATCTCCATGTGTTGGCCTAAAGAGGGTGCCTTTTGTGCAATCCACGTCATGATATTCAAGAAAGATGCACATGAAGATGCCATCAAAATCGGCAGGTATCTCCTTTCAGACGAGGCGCAACAGCTCATGTCTGCCCCGGGGTTGATCCCCGCCAATCCAAATGTGCCTCTTCCGGAAGAAGCTGTAGAAAACAAGCTTAACTTCTATTGGAAGGGATGGGACTGGTTTATTGAGAGGTTGAACGGTATATAGTATGGGGAATAGCTAATGAAATTTGTAACTGTTGCCGGGCCGCCTTCTTCTGGGAAGACAGCGGTGTTGATCCATACGATAAGACATCTGCTTAAAGATGGCATTAAGGTCGTTGTGGGTAAAATTGATTGTTTGGGGACCAATGACGGAGAGAAATACCAAAAGTTGGGGATACCCGTAATAGTGGGATTAAGCGGCGATATCTGCCCTGATCACTTCTACGTTCCTAACCTGGAGGTGATCTTCAATTGGGCAAAGGAGAAGAGTGCTCAAATTACCATTTTGGAGACTGCAGGCCTCTGTCACCGGTGTGCTCCTGCCATAAAGGGCTGTCTTGCCATCTCGGTTGTGGACAATCTTAGCAACATAGATATTCCTCAGAAGATAGGTCCTATGCTCTCCACCGCCGATATAGTGGTGATAACGAAGGGAGATATCGTTTCACAGGCAGAGAGGGAGGTCTACCGACGAAAGATGGAGATGGTCAACCCAGGAGCAGAGATCCTGGAGGTCAATGGTTTGACTGGTAAGGGGTCTCTATTGCTAAAGACGAGCCTCATGCAAGCTCCAGAGGTTGATACCATCACCGGTAGGGAGCTACGAAGTTCTATGCCAGCTTGTGTCTGCTCTTATTGCACAGGGGAGAAAAGGATAGGAAAATCCTTCCAGCTTGGTTATATAAAGAAGATCGAGGCGACAGAAACAGAAGGAGGTGGAGGATAGCATGGTGGCAGAGATACGAAAGATCACCATCATAGGCGGGACCACTAAGAGTGGTGAGAAAGAAGCTATTGAGAGACTGGAAATATATAAAGGGGATATTATCACACTTGTAGGCACTACAGGCTCTGGCAAAAGCCAGCTACTTTCAGACATTGAGCAACTGGCCACTGCTGATACTCCTTCGAATAGAGCAGTAATCCTAAACGATGGCGAGCTTAACCGTTGGGGGAGGCAAATGGTGGCTCAACTCTCTCAAGCAATGAACTTCGTCTTGGATATGCCGGTAGAAGATTTTCTGGAATTGCATGCATCGAGCAGGGGGACCAGCAATAACCCCGTCATAGAAGAGGTGATAGGACTCACAAATAGCCTTAGTGGCGAGCCTATTGACGCCAGAGACCACATAACTTCCTTAAGCGGCGGGCAGTCCAGGGCGCTCATGATAGCTGATATTGCCGTCATAAGCGATGCCCCGGTGGTGCTCATAGACGAAATAGAAAACGCGGGTATCAACAGGCTAATGGCACTGGAGATACTATCTGCCAAAGGGAAGATCGTTATTGTCGCCAGCCATGACCCTTTGATTATTCTCATGGGTCAGAAGAGAATCGTGATGCATAATGGGGGGATGTTTAAAGTCTTCGAAACCAGTAAGGAAGAGAAGAATCTTCTTAAAAAACTCATCGCTATGGATGATGAGTTATCGGTCTTAAGAGATAGACTCAGGATGGGAGATTTTGCAAGAAGTGGAGGCACGCTTTTGATGAACAAGAGTGGGAGTACAGAAGAGAAGAGAGGAGAAAGTTCAAATCTTGAAATAATTGGAGGCAAAAAAAAGGATGAATAAAAAAATTATGGGGGTGATGCTCGTATTTATAATGGTCTGCACCGTGATTTCGGTTTTTCCACAAGTCGATGCTCATGAAAACGTTGCTATCGTGGATACGATGGGAAACAAGGTTGAAATACCCTGTCCCGTGGAGCGAATAGCCGTTCTGACTCCTACCGCTTCGGAAATTATCGTCGCATTGGGAGCAGAGGATAGGGTGGTAGGGATTGATCAATATACAAAGTGGAACGATGAATTCTTTCTATCTTTGAGAAATAAGCCCTCGATTGGCTTGCCTCCAATGCCTAACTACGAAAAGATTATAGATCTAAATCCTCAGGTGGTAATTGCCCTTGCTGACCCCCTATTCTGCTATCCAGACCTTGAAAAGAGATTAGATCCCGCCGGAATCAAGGTTGTACGTCTGAATTTTCACGATCCAAAGACATATAGGAGGGAGGTGAATCTATTGGGTCAAATGTTGGGTAAAGAGAAGAGAGCCAAGGAATTTCTCAATTTTTCTCAATCTTGGGTGGATACGATTGAAGAGAGGGTGAAGGACGTACCGTCGGAAGAAAGAGTAAGGATATACTACGAATGGATTGTGCCTTATGCCACTTATTCAGAGGACGCGGGGCCTTCTCACACAACTACTATGGCTGGAGGTGCAAGTATCCTCAGTGAAGAGAAAGTGTCATACTCTCCTTTTTCTTCACACGTAGCTGGATTTTTTTTATTAACGAGCCCGGAGTTGATAGTGGAGAAAAATCCTCAGATGATTATAAAAGATTTAATGCGTCCATCAGATATCATTGGTGGACGTATGGCACCCAAAACTATCGGTTACACCAGCAAACCCGACATAAAGCGGATGGCAAAAGAGAGAGGCAAAATCATTAACCGTTCTGTCTTCAAAGAGATAGACGCGGTGAGAAACGGGGATGTTTATACCTTTGCCCCCTCTCCAGAATTTGCTATGTCGCCCAGGTGGCCGGTGGCTCTCGGATACATGGCAAAAGTGTTCTATCCGAGTAAATTCAAGGATTTAGATCCTCAGGCATTCCACGCAGAATGGTTGAAGAAGTGGTATGGATTGGAATATAAGGGGGTGTATGTTTATCCATGAACATACGTGAGATAAAAGGGGAGATAGAGGAGAGATATGCAAAATACACCGCAAGAAAGTTCGGTATCTTATTTGCCCTCCTCGCATCTTTAGTCATACTGGCGATCGCGGTAGTTCCGTTAGGAGCCGCCTCACTAAGCATAGGAGAAGTATTTCACGCCATATTTTCCAGGGGATCGGGCCGCGCAGATATAATCGTCTGGCAATTGAGGCTACCTAGAATCGCCATGGCGATCATCTGCGGAACGGGGCTTGCTCTATCCGGCGCTGTGGTACAGGGCGTTCTGCACAACCCACTTGCCAGTCCGTTCACGCTCGGCGTTTCATCAGCCGCATTCTTCGGGGGGATGATAGGCGGAGCCTTTGGCGCCGGTATGGGACTTAACGTCGGATTTGCATTCTTCTTCGGCATGCTCGCGTTGTTCTTGATATACGGAATCTCGAAACGGAGGGGGATGACGCCCGAAACCGTGATACTCTGCGGGATCTGTTTGATGTACCTCTTCCTCGCGCTAACATCCGTAGCGGGGATGATGGGAGGAGCAATCGGTATGTCTCAGATCTTATCGGGGTTCCTCGTCTCGAGCAGCTGGGATAGCGTACTTACAACATTCGTCTTCCTTATAATTACGTTTCCTTTACTGATGTGGTGCGCACGGGACCTGAACGCGATGGCACTTGGGGATGATACAGCGACGAGCGTTGGAATAAACGTGAAGAGAACAAGAATGATCTCTATGGTACTTGCTACATTAATAGTTTCAAGTATCGTCTGCTTCACGGGCGTCATCGGATTCGTCTGCCTGATCTCGCCTTTTATAGCAAGATCGGTGATGGGAAATGATCATAGGTTTATATTTCCTTCTTCAGCACTGATAGGTGCTCTCTTACTTTTAGGAACGGATACTTTGGCAAGAACTGCGATTCAACCGATAGAGATACCCGTCGGGATGATCATGACGATCATAGGTGTCCCGTTCATCCTTTATCTGGCGGTAAAAAGGAGTGGGTATACGTGAAACTTGAGATAAGTGGCGTCTCGTTTGACTATAATTCGAGACCCGTCCTCAAAGACGTGAACATCGAAGTTAAAGCAGGAGAGATCGTGAGTCTCCTTGGACCGAACGGTTCTGGAAAGACGACCCTTCTTAGATGCATAGATGGGATGTTAAAGCCTAAAGGAGGGACAGTTTCCATAGACGGAAGAGATGTTAAAAAGATGAAACAGAACGATCTAGCAAAGTTGCTAGGTTACGTTCCACAAAGGGCTGTAAACGTCCTTCCCTGTAGTGTATTCGACGCGGTCATGATCGGAAGAAGACCGTACATCGGTTGGGGTTCAGGGAAAAAAGATAGAGAGGTTGTATTTGAAATTCTTAAATTGATGGGTCTGGGGGATATGGCATTGAGATCCTTCGACGGGATCAGCGGGGGAGAGATGCAGAAGGTTTTGATCGCGAAGGCGCTCGCGCAGGAACCGGCGGTATTACTTCTGGATGAACCAACCTCAAATTTAGATTTAAGACATCAATTGGAGGTCTTAAAGATCATCGGAGAGGTCGTAAAAGAAGAGAAGGTGTCTGCATTGATGGCGATGCACGATCTTAATCTGGCTTCCAGGTTCTCTGACAGGATAGTTCTTCTTAAGGAAGGAAAGGTATACGATGTGGGGGATCCTGGATCGGTGATTACGCAAGAGAGCATAAGATCCGTTTACGGTGTTGAGGCAATCGTTAAAGAGAATGACGGTGGAAGACCTCATATTATACCATTAAGGGCGATTTAGTTGAATAGATAAAAGAGAGGTGATTTAAATGGATATGATGGATCTGATACAACCGATGCTCAGTCTCGCTGGTATGAAGAGCATGCTCGGCATGATGCTCGGATTTCTTCCCCAGATGCCAGATATGCTCAAGTGGATCTGTACGCCCGGTGTGCTACCTGGATTCCTCGATTTTATGGCGGGTATGATGGGAAAGCGATGAGAATTGAGGAGAAATTTTCTTCTGCTCTTAGCGGTGACATCATTGGTGATCTCGGTGATGCCTATCGCCGGGGCTTTATATGAGACGAAGACAGATGATGAGGGAGTTTACACGCTCTCAAACCTTCCATCAGGAAATTATACGATAACGGCGATCGCTTTTGCGCCAAAATGGGTACCTGGAGATGTCAAAGTGATGGGAGAGATCACTGTTGTGCTGAGGGAGGGAGAATACCTTGAGGATAAGGACATAACTGTGGAGATGAACAAAAAATTGAATATGATCTCGGTTGATGTGGAAGAAGGAAGAGGCTCGATCTCGGGAAAAGTTCTCGTCTATGAGCCGTTCTTTAAAAAGATCATGCCTGTGCCGTCAAAACTCTGTGAAACGAAGGTCGTCATAACGAGATACGAACATGATTTGAGAATTATTTAGAATGCTCCCAAAAAAAATTAATATACCAACCCATAAACTCTTCTGATTACATATTATTAAATTCAATCTCGTTTCCAATATAAATAGCTAACTGGTCGATCGTCTTCAAACTTTGCGTGATCGAACGTTCTCATACCCTTTTAATATTCTGATCTCGGGCATCGAGCGGAAAATTTATAAAATTCTACGGAATCAGATGATATGCCGTTATTTTGCCATACCCAACGCTACTCTGATTGAACAGGTGAAAGACGATCTCCAATACTTATTAGACGTCAGAAAAAGAATAAGCATTCAGGGCCGATCTGTGATAAGGATCTACACCATGCCTTCCTTCTTCCTCAGTTCTTCGGTGAGTAATATAAGCGACCATCTCTTGCTCCCATCCGGTAATTTAGTGCATGCTAGCGCTATGATTTCCGCTTCGTGTCGTTCTGTGTATTTTTTGGGCTGCCCTGATCGCGATTTATCTGCCAGAGCGCTTTGAAGACCTTCTTCTCGGTATCTCTTCTTAACCCTCCAAACTTGTGTTCCTGCCAACACCTAATATTTCTGCTATCTCCGTATCCCTCTTTTGCTGGTTTGATAGCAGCAGAATACGTGCTCTGGTTAGCTCTCTTGCACTTTTCCGTCCCTTTTTCACAAAGTTCCTGAGAAACTTCTTCTCATGCTCTTCAAGTTCTATTCTTACCACGAAGATATCATGGCATTTGGAGGTTATTAAATTGTTCCAAAATTAAGTTATTGAGGCACTAGATTTTCGGACTACGCCAGTCAACCGATAGATTTAAATAATGGAAACACTACTGTTATATAAAAATATGAGCAAGATGTCAAAGGATATAATGGATGTATTTAATGACCCGTCTGCCTCGAAGGCTTTGGCCACGGTCGATTCGGAAGGAACACCCAACGTAGTGCCGAAAGGAACGCTTTCTGCGATAGATGAGGAGACAATCGCCTTCGCAGATATATTTGGTGATAAGACGAACAAAAATTTGGAGACGACGAAGAAAGCGGCAGCATCGGCTTTCAAGATGCCCCCCGCCGGATATCAGATAAAGGGAACATTTCAAGGATTCCAGAGATCCGGTCCGCTCTTCGATAAATTTGCAAAACAGGTAAAAGAGATGCTTGGAATGGATATAAAGTCCGTTGGGACGATAAAAGTAGAAGAGATGTTTCCTCTCATTCCAGAATAAAACAGAATAAAAATAAGATGGTAAAATAAAAATGGTAAAAGTCCCAGAAGAGATAAAAGAGATGTTGGAGAAACAGGCTATCGGGAGAAAGGTGCCGATATCCACCTGCAGCGAGGATGTGCCAAATGTGATATATGTGGGTTTCATAAAGATGCACGGTGACGAGGAGGTTCTGATAGGAGATAACTTCTTAAATAAGACGAGGGAAAATTTGGAGAAGAATCCAAGACTCTCTATGATTCTATACGATCCGGGGATAAAAAAGTCATATCAGTTGAAGGGAAGTACAGAGATATATACAGAAGGTAAAATATACGAAGAGGCAAAGAAAGAGTTTATAGAGTCTAGAATGAAGAGAAGCGATAAATATCCCACAGAAGCAGCCGTTTTGGAGAAGTACCCCATAAAATCGGTGGTTTTGGTCAAGATAGAGGAGATATACGACTCTATGGGGAAAGTGGGGGCGGGAAAGAGGATTCTATGACATTATAATTAACCTTTTTATCGCACAAAAGATATAAGTATAAAAAGATATAAGTATAGCTTCAGAGATAGCGATGATTTTGGTAATGCCGTAAGAAAAAACAGTAGAAGAGGAGGTGAAAAAAGAAGATGTTGTTCATGGATATTTTTACTTGGAAATCGGAGGAAAGGGACGAAGTTTTTAAAAGAGGAGACACAGAAAAGATCCCTGAAGGAGTGAAGGTGCTGGGAGATTATATAGATATCGGCGGTGGTCGTACTTTTAGATTGGTAGATGTGGCTGATTCTGATGCCTTTCTGGCAATGACGTCCTTTTGGACTGATCTTGGCAGTAAAGAAATTGTTCCGGTTATAAAAGCAGAAGAAAAATGATTGGGTTCGCCGCGAAGAATTAGAAGTTTTTTGGATCGGGGTTATCTTCTCGAAAGATTCTATGGATGGTCTTATGGCCTTCTCAAGATCCCGATCATCTTCTCTTTCTTTTTGATCGCTCTATCGGCGGCAATGCGAACTTTCTTTCTCATCATATCGGAATTCTTTGAATATTCTCCAACGATCTTTTTTATCGGTGTATAGGGGGATTCTCTAAATTTTGGCACGAATTCTTCTCTTTCTTCATCTATAACTATCTCGCTTCCCTCTCCACCTTCGACGCGCCCGATCTCATCGATCTTTATCTTTCCATTCAAAACTTTTTTCACTCCCAAGACGGCATCTTCCGGGCATATTATGAGGAGAGAATCTAAAGAGACGCCCAGATAATCGATCTTATGCCTTTCTAACAGATCAAATACCTTTTTATTTACCAAATCCCGTATCTTCTTCTCATAAAAGACGAGTTTAACGCCTGCAACCTTTGCTATCTCGTTTGCATCACCCCTTATCCCTCCGTTTGTAATATCTGTCATCGCGTGAATTTTTTTGACAATTCCACTCTCGATGAGCGCATCACACGCTTTTAAGAATTTTACATTCAACGTCTCTGTAACAACATCTCTTTCGTCGTAGTATAGTGCGGCAGTTGAGATCGTCCCGCCCCCTGCCCCCTCTGTCATCAGTATGACATCTCCGGGCTCTGCATCTATTCTCGCGGTTAAATCTTCCGCTATACCGACAGCTCCGACGCACCCCGTCATCCTGTCTCCTATCACCATATCTCCACCTATCCTGAGCGTTGAGCCCGTTATGAGTGGAACCCCCATCACCTCGGATACTGATGAGATCCCGGCAATGTGATCGAATATCTTTGTAACGTCCCCGTCATCCGCCAGATGTATATCAGATAACAGAGCAATTGGTCTTGCCCCCATCACGTATATATCCCGGAGGGTGGCTCTCGTCACGTGAAAGCCTGCCAGAAAGGGAAAATCGCTCAGACGGGAGTGCATACCATCGACGCTGACGACGATATATTTTTTATCAACTCTCACGGCACCGGAATCGTCTAAGAATGTGGAATCTATCTCCGCCGAGGTTCTTCCTATCACCTCGGATATCTTCTCGTGGACGTAAAAATCTCCCATTCCTCTTGAGCCAACGCCGAATTCACCCATATTCACACCAGACTTCTCATAACCGATAAATTCGTCTTCTATATCTAACGTTGCCTCGGATTCATTTAGAATAGCCTCAGCCAACTCCTCTGCCTTCTCTCTTCCAATATCTTTGAACTCTAATATTCTTTCCGCTACCTTCTCTTTTATCTCTTTCCTATTCACCCGTTTTCTCGTCAAATTCTTTGTATAGCCCTCTAAATCCATCAGCACATCTCCAAAAAGTTAGAGAGAATTTTTATTCCATCTTCTCCACTCTTTTCAGGGTGAAACTGCGTTCCATATATCTTCTTCTCTGGGTGGAATATAGAAGCGGCAAATTTCTTTCCGTACTCCGATTCCGCGAGCACATATCTTTCATCCGTCTGAACGTAGTAAGAGTGGACAAAATAGAAATAATTTCTCTTCATCCCTTCAAAGAGAGGATTTTCAACGTTTATTTTGATATTATTCCAACCCATATGCGGTATCTTAAGACCTTTCATCTCCTCCCCATCAAATTTTATCACCCTTCCCGGTATGATCTTTAAGCCATCGATAAGGCCTCCTTCCGTGCTTTCTCTCACCAAAATTTGCATCCCGAGACATATTCCAAGAATTGGTTTTCCATCATCGATTAATTCATAAATTATGGATTCTTTTCCCTCTAATTTATCCATTGCACTCTTGAATGCTCCAACACCAGGTAAAACGATTCCATCCGCCTCTTTTATCGATCTCTCATCATTTGTTATGAAAGGTTCCGCGCCGACCTTCTCAAATCCTTTTTTTATACTTCTCAGATTCCCCAAACCATAGTCTATGATTGCTATCTTTTTTGCCATCGCGTATATCACTGCATCAGAATTAATTACCAATCATATAAAAATTCTCCATCGTCTTTGATCTTTCAAAAGATGGGTTTATATGGAAACGGAGAGGAAGAGACGAAAAGATGCGATCTTCGGAGAGTCAAAACGTGATCATCTACACGATCGGCCACAGCAACCTCGATCTTGAAAGGTTTTTGGACTTGTTGAAGAAGAATGAAATTGAAGTCTTGGTAGACGTCAGGAGCGTTCCATTCAGCAGATATGTCCCCCAATTCAATATGAAAAATATAAAAGAGAAGATCAAATCTGCAGGAATCGAATACATCTTCATGGAGGATGAACATGCTGGAAACGTTCTCGGAGGAAGACCGAGAGATATGGAGTGTTACGAGAACGGAAAGATCGTCTATGAATACGTGATGGAGAAGAGCTGGTATAAAGAAGGTATCTCGGCGTTGATTGAACTTGCAGATGAGAAGAGAACCGCCGTCATGTGCAGCGAAGAAGATCCTTATAGGTGCCACAGACACCTTATGATCACACAGAGCTTGATAAAAAAAGACGCCATCGTTCTTCATATAAGAAAAGATGGAAGAAAGGAAGAAGTGAAGAAAGAGAAGAAAACAGTCCAAAAAAAGCTATTTTGAATATGGAGATATATACAATCGGTTTCACCAAGAAAAGTGCAGAAGAATTCTTCGAGATATTAAAGAGAAACAAGATCGAACAGGTAATAGATGTGAGACTCAACAATACGTCTCAGCTCGCCGGATTTACAAAGAGGGATGATCTGGAATATTTTTTGAGAGAATTATGTGGTATAGAATATCGTCATCTCAAATTTCTCGCGCCGCCGAAGGAGATCAGGGACCAATACAACAAGAGTAAAGATTGGGACAGTTACAAAAGAGAATACATCAAATTGATCGAGAGAAGACATATATTGAAGAGACTCGAAAAATCTTTTAAAGAAAGAACGTGTCTTCTTTGCAGTGAAGCAACGCCGGATCGTTGCCATCGGCGACTATTGGCCGAATATCTGAAAGAACATTGGGATGATGTCGAGGTGGTACATCTGTGAATTTAGATATTAAAGATAAAGAGAAGGTAAAAGAATTTTATGAGGTAAGAGCGAAGATAAATGAATTTGAGAAGCGTGAAAAGAGAATCAGAGAAGATTTACTTTCGACGTTCGATTCTCGCAATACGGATGAGCTTCTGGCAGATGATATACGTGTGTATCGTAAGAACAGTCCAAAGATAATTTGGGATGAATCTGCTTTAAGATCGATACTTGACCCGAAGGGATTATGGGAAGATGTTCTTGCGGTCGATGACAAGAAGGTTCGATCGTTGATCGAGAAGGGCGCGATTGCAGAAGACGAGATCAAGAGGGCAGAGAAAGAATTGAAGGATCAATGGCGTGTATATGTGGAGCCGAGATTGATAAAAGAGCTCCCAGAAGGGGAGAGAAAACCTTTCTTGGAGAGTATATTGGATGAATCGGTTGAAGAGATATTTGGGGCAACAATCCATCAGAATCAATATATAGATCCAGGAGAGGAAAATAAATCGTTGGGAACGATAAAGGTAAAAGAAGTTTTATCTGTTAAATATTCGATGAAAGAAGAGGAAAGATACGAATGCAGGATAACATTTTCAGATATGAGCGGAGAGAGTTACAACCTGCCGGTCACAGATTGTAAATTTAGAAGATACTGCGATGATCAGAGAATCAAGAATCATAAAAGCACAGGTATTATAGGCAAGGAATTACAACAAAGATTGAATGAAAGTGATGTTTTCCTCCGCGTTGAACTTGCAAGGCCTTTTGAGAAGATGTACGACAGATGTTATCTCCAGATTTCCGGTTTATATGCGTTTCCGGACTATATGGAGGAGGATTACAAAAAGGGAGTTAGTATGGAATTAGCATATCGAGCGCTACAAAAATATTTTGGTTATACTTCATTTCTT
>CABGHH010000027.1 GCA_902158745.1 Candidatus Methanolliviera sp. GoM_asphalt | reverse complement strand
TATGTTCTTTGAGGATACCACGATGGTCTTCGCGGATGGTATCGTGGCTGAGTTGATGGCGATACTGAACGAAGATGAGGAAGACTTGAAGAAGAGACATACCAAGCTGGAATAGATATGAATGATATTAAAAGAATTATACAGAGATTATCCAATAGCAACGGCATCTCCGGATATGAAGATTCTGTCAGAGAAGTTCTAAGGGGTGAGATCGGGAAATATGTCGATGAGATCAGAGAAGATGCACTTGGAAATTTAATAACCGTTAAAAATGCTCAAAACTCTTCGGAGTCTTTAGAATACTCCAAAAAAAAGGTTATGCTCGCCGCTCACATGGACGAGATAGGCTTGATGGCAAAATATATAGATGAAAAGGGGTTCATAAGATTTGTTGGGATTGGAGGATGGTTCGATCAATCGCTCTTAAATACGAGGGTGGTCTTACACGGTGAGAAGGGGCCCATCTTGGGTGTGATAGGTTCTAAGCCACCCCATCTGATGAAGAAGGAAGATGAGAAGAAGCCTATTAAGTTGGATGATATGTTCATCGATATAGGGGCAAAGAACGAGAAAGAAGTAGATGAAGCGGGGATAAAGAGAGGCACGCCGATAACACTCGATATGGTGTCAAAAGATCTTTTAAATAATAGGATTACGGGAAAAGCATTCGATAACAGAGCAGGGCTCACCGTCATGATCGAGGCGATGAAAAGAGTAAGAGCAAAATGCACGATCTATGCTGTTGGAACGGTTCAGGAGGAGGTTGGGTTGAAAGGGGCCAGAACTTCCGCGTTTGGGCTCGATCCGGATCTTGCCCTTGCAATAGATACAACCATTCCGGGAGATCACCCGGGAATCGAGAAGAAAGAATCTCCGATAGAGATAGATAAGGGGCCTGCCATAACCGTGGCAGATGCATCTGGAAGAGGATTACTCGCGCCCAAAAAAGTTATTGAATGGCTCACAGAGACGGCAGAGGATAATAACATACCTTACCAGCTCGACGTCTCCGACGGAGGGACGACGGATGCTACGGCAATTCATCTGACCAGGGCGGGCATTCCAAGCAGCGTGATAAGTATTCCGACGAGATATATACATTCACAAGTCGAAGTGCTGAGTTTAGATGATATAGACAACTGTGCCGAATTAATCGCACGTTCCTTGGAGAATATAGAAAGATATTTTAATGGATAATAAAGAGTGTGGACAACTCGTGAATAAAATACGCTTCTTGGATACGACGTTGAGAGATGGAGAACAGACGCCAGGGGTTTCTTTGACGGGGGAGGAGAAACTTCTCATCGCAAAGAATCTGGATGAATTAGGCGTTGATATCATAGAAGCTGGATCTGCGGTAGTTTCAAAAGGAGAAAGAGAAGGAATAAAAAGAATAGTAGATGAGGGGTTGAACGCGGAGATATGCACATACGCGAGACCCCTTCAGAGGGATATAGATTATGCACTCGAATGCAATGTCGATTCGATACATTTAGTTGTCCCCGTCTCGAATCTTCACATGAGAAAGACGAATAAGAATAGAGATGAGATAAGGGAGATGACCGCAAAGTCGATACAATACGCAAACGATCATGGACTCATCGTAGAATTGAGCGGAGAGGATGCTTCGAGGGCAAATTTGGATTATCTGATCGATGTATTCAGAGAGGGAGAAGAACTTAAAGCAAGCAGGGCATGTCTCTGTGATACCGTCGGCATTTTGACCCCTGAAAGAACGAAAGAGATCTTCTCGAGGCTCTCGACTGATGTAAAGATCCCTTTAAGCATTCATGCACACGATGATTTCGGACTTGCAACTGCAAATTCGATAACCGCGTTAAGGAATGGAGCATCCGAGGTCCACGTGGCAGTAAACGGCCTCGGCGAGAGGGCGGGAAATGCAAGCCTCGAGGAGGTGGCGGCAACTTTAAAATTTCTCTACAACCAGGAGCTAAGTATAAAGACTGAACTCCTCTACAAGTTGTCCAGAATGGTCTCTAGGTTGACAGGGGTGGTTGTACCCCCAAATAAATCTATGATTGGCGGTAACGCATTCACACACGAGGCGGGAATCCATGTTCATGGGATAGCAACAGATCCATCCACTTATGAGCCGATAAAACCGGAGATGGTAGGGAGAAAGAGGAAGATAATCGTCGGAAAGCACGCGGGAAGAACCTCAGTGGAGATCGCTCTAAAAGACTTCGGGTTCGATGCCAATTCGGAACAGGTGGATGAGATATTAAGAAAGATAAAAGAGATAGGAGATAAAGGTAAAAAAGTAACGGACGGTGATCTCCTGGCGATAACGGAGAATGTTCTCTCGATCGAGAGAGAACCGATGGTGAAGCTTGTGGAATACAATGTCGTGAGCGGCAGTAACGTTACCCCGACGGCATCGATAAGACTCTCGATCGATAAAAAAGATATTATTGGTGCTGATGTCGGCATAGGTCCCGTGGATGCTGCCATAAACGCACTAAAAAAGGTTATATCAGATGTTACGGATATAGCGTTGGATGAATATCATGTGGATGCGATAAGTGGGGGAACGGATGCATTGGTCGATGTCGATGTCAAACTGATCAAAGATGGCAGAAGTATCTCCACAAGTGGAGTCGATGTGGATATAATAAGGGCGTCGATAGAGGCAGTGATAGCAGGCGTCAATAGGTTATTGGAGTGAGGTTAATGAAAAAAATTGGGACGGCAATAATCTTAGAATCATTGATGGAGGAAGGCGTGGAAGTGGTCTTCGGCATTCCGGGCGGCGTTCTGATACCTCTCTATGACGAATTTTACGATTCCAAGATAAGGCATATACTCATGAGGCATGAGCAAGCCGCGGCACACGCGGCGGATGGATATGCAAGGGCAAGTGGTAGAGTCGGTGTATGTATCGCTACCTCCGGGCCCGGAGCTACGAATCTGGTCACCGGCCTGGCCACAGCATATATGGACTCTATCCCGGTATTAGCATTGACGGGTCAGGTGCCGACGACGTTGATAGGAAACGACGCATTTCAGGAGGCAAACATAACCGGGATAACTTTTTCGGTGACGAAGCACAACTACCTCGTAACGGATGTGAAAGAACTTCAAAATACGCTAAGAGAAGCTTTCTATATTGCTTCTACGGGAAGACCAGGCCCCGTGCTGGTAGACCTTCCAAAGGATGTGCAGACCGCAGAGACCGATTATAAGAAGGATATCAAGATAAACCTGCCCGGATATAAACCAACTTATGGTGGGCACCCGAAGCAGATCAAGAGGGCGGCAGACCTGATCATAAGTGCCGAGAGACCCGTCATAATAGCGGGTGGGGGAACAATAATCTCCGGTGCAGATGAGGAATTAAGAGAGCTCGCGGAGTTGGTGATGATCCCTGTCACTACGACGCTCATGGGAAAAGGTGCTTTTCCAGAAGATCATCCGCTCTCATTGGGGATGCTCGGAATGCACGGCACCAGATATGCAAACTATTCCGTGATGAACTCCAATCTGGTCATCGCCGTTGGAGTGAGATTCAGTGACAGAGTGACCGGAAAGATAGAGAGCTTTGCTGCAGATGCAAAGATAATACATATTGATATAGATCCCGCGGAGATAGGAAAGAACGTGAGGGCAGACCTTCCCATTGTGGGGGACGCAAAAAATATCCTCTCATCCATCACCAATGAAATCAAGATTCAGATAAAGAAGGAGAAGACGAAGGACTGGTTGGCGAAGGTAAAGAGATGGAGAGAAGAGTATCCTCTATCTTTTGAGGAATCTGGGGAGACG
The DNA here is from genome assembly GCA_902158745.1 of Candidatus Methanolliviera sp. GoM_asphalt. Taxonomy (GTDB): domain Archaea; phylum Halobacteriota; class Methanoliparia; order Methanoliparales; family Methanoliparaceae; genus Methanolliviera. Next base: position 9,938 of record CABGHH010000027.1, on the reverse strand, counting down.
CTAAAACCACAGTATATAATAAAAGAACTATATAAGACCACAAAAGGAGAAGCGATAATAGTCACAGAGGTTGGACAAAATCAGATGTGGGCGGCTCAATATTATCTATGCAATCGTCCGAGGAGATTCATATCTTCCGGTGGACTCGGGACGATGGGATATGGTTTTCCAGCCGCCATCGGGGCAAAAGTCGCCAAACCAGATGAAATGGTATTTGATATATCAGGAGATGGGAGTTTCCAGATGAACTGCCAAGAACTCGCCACTGCGGTTCAAAATGATATTCCGGTGAAGGTGGCGGTACTCAACAATGGCTACCTCGGAATGGTCAGGCAGTGGCAGGAATTATTTTATGAGCGGAGATATTCCGGCACGAAGCTCGGGTATCTTCCCGATCTCGTCAAGTTCGCGGAGGCATACGGGGCTTTCGGTACGAGGGTGACGAGGAAGAGCGAGGTTAGATCGGCTATAGAAGAGGCTATAGAGACTGATAAGCCGGCGATAATAGATTTCAGGATAGAGGAGGAGGAGAATGTATTCCCGATGGTTCCGGCCGGGGCGCCTCTAGATGAGATCATCGGAGGAAATTGATATGAAACACGTCTTGGCAGCCCTCGTGGAGAACAAACCGGGCGTTCTTTCAAGGATAATAAATCTCTTCAGCAGACGGGGTTTTAATATCGAGAGCGCCGCCGTCGGAGAGACGGAAGATCCAAAGATATCCAGATTGACGGTGGTAGTTGAGGGAGACGATAAGGTTTTGGAACAGGTTACGAAGCAGTTGAATAAGTTGATCGACGTCATAAAGGTGAGTGATCTATCTTCAGGTGATATGACTGGTAGAGGATTGGCGTTGATAAAAGTTTCCGTAGATAGAGAGACGATGGGGGAGATAATTGAGATTTCTGATATATTCAGAACCAAAATAATAGATGTCTCTCCAAAATCGTTGATAATAGAGGTCACCGGAACTGATGAGAAGATAATGGCATTTATAGATCTCATGAGACGATTCGGGATCAAAGAGATGGCTCAAACTGGGTTGATCGCCCTTGCAAGAGGGGCAAAGGCAACAACAATAAAGAAGGAAGGTTAAAAAATAATTGAAAATTGGAGGTTTTTAAATGGCAAAGATCTACTATGATAAGGATGTAAAATTGGACGTCTTTGGGGGAAAGAATATCGCCGTTGTAGGATACGGAAGTCAGGGAAGACATCAGGCGCTGAATATGAGGGATTCCGGACTGAACGTGATAATTGGACAGAGGGAAGGAAGATCTTATGATATGGCAAAGAAAGATGGGTTTGATGTGTATTCGGTTAAAGATGCCACAAAGAAAGGTGATCTGATCATAATAACTGTACCGGATGAAACGCATGAGGCAATTTATGAGGGGCAGATAAGGGATAATCTATCAAAGGGCGATACCTTAGGGGTCTGTCATGCCTTTAGTCTGGTATATGGTCTCATAAAACCTATTTCAGAGATAGATGTGGTGCTGATTGCACCGAAGGCTCCGGGGCCAACCGTGAGAAGCACGTATGAGGAAGGTTTTGGTGTTCCCTCATGCGTCGCAGTCTATCAAGATTACACGGGGGATGCGATGGAGAAAGCACTGGCATGGGGAAAGGGTATTGGCTCCGGAAGGGTCGGTATGATCGAGACGACATTTAAGGAAGAGGTTGAAACAGATTTATTCGGTGAGATATCTGTTCTTTGTGGTGGAGTGGTGGAATTGATAAAATCAGGTTTCAATACGCTCGTCGAAGCAGGTTATCAACCAGAAATAGCTTATTTTGAGTGTTGCAATGAGCTTAAACTGATCGTGGATCTGATATATGAAGGTGGTCTTGAGAATATGTGGGACGCTGTAAGCAATACTGCCGAGTACGGGGGCAGGATATATGGGAAAGAGATAATAGGGGAAGAAGTGAAAGAGAATATGAGAGATATGCTCCATTTTATAAGGACGGGGGGATATGGGAGAGACGTCATCATAGAACAGAGAACAAACATGAATCAGCTCAAGAGGTATAGGGAACTGGAGAAAGACGAGTTGATAGAAGAAGTTGGAAGAAGATTGAGAGAGATGATGGTCAGCAAGAAGAGAGATTAAAATGTCTAAGTCGATGTATGGTTACGTGGGAGATGCGTGGAAGAAGCCAAAGGAGACCTACGTTAGGAACCTATTGTGGGAGAGGATGCAGATATGGCGAAGGGAGTCTTCAGTGGTGAGGGTAGAACATCCCACAAGGATAGATCGGGCGAGGTCTCTTGGATACAAGGCAAAGAGGGGGATAATCGTCGCGAGAGTTGGGGTTAGACGTGGTGGACGTAGAAAATCGAGATTCAACCACGGCAGAAGAACAAAGAGGATGGGTACGGATAAGATCACGGGCGGAAAGAGCATACAGAGGATTGCAGAAGAGAGGGCGGCAAGAAAGTTTCCGAATATGGAGGTCCTGAATAGCTACTGGGTAGGGGAAGACGGTATAAAAAAGTGGTATGAAGTCATATTCGTTGACCCAAATCATCCTGTCATAAAGAACGACAAAGATCTCAATTGGTTGTGTGAATCACCGAACAAACGAAGGGTCTTTCGCGGAAAGACGAGCGCAGGCACAAAGGGAAGGGGGCTTAGAAAGAAGGGAATTGGCACGGAGAAGACGAGGCCAAGCATCAGATCACATGCGAGAAAAGGGAAGTAAAAACAAGTAATCTCGGAAATGGGGTTTTACGATTGCATCTCTTACAAGGGAAAGGAGAATACGCAAGAGATGCTTTTCTTGTTGAAGAGGTATGGTTTCGCTGGGGCGATTGTTCTCGTCAAAGACGATATATTCGACGAGAAGATTTTTGAGAATATGATACTTCCGAGAGAATTTAAAGTTTTTTCTGGGATCGAGATATTCGCAGATTCCTTATCAAATCTTAAAAAAAAGGTTTATAAGTTTAGAAGAAGAGGCGATCTACTGGCGGTTTATGGGGGAAATGATAAGATAGATCGGATGGCGTCGAGAGAGAAAGAGATTAACCTGGTAAGACATACAGAGGGTGGGTACGGGATCGATCATATCACCGCGAGATTTGCCGCGGAGAATGGAGTGGCGATGGATTTCTGTCTCGCTGCGTTGATATATAGTAGAACGTCGATGCCCGCGATTCTCGGGAAGATGAGGAGGAATTTAATGTTGATGAGGAAGTATAAAACGCCGATGATCTTATCAACAGGAGGAGAGAATAAGTTTGATTTGAGACCTCCCAGGCAAATGACGGCTCTATCAGAGCTTTTTGGTATGACGAGAGAGGAATCCTTAAGATCTTTAGAGATGCCCTTGGAGATCGTGGATAAAAATAGAAGATATAAAGAGGGAAGGTTAATAAGGGATGGAGTCGAGACCGTAAGATGAAGATCCCCCCCTCTCTCCGAGAGAAGAAGCGATACGTGATATTTGATATGCTCTCTGATGGTAAAAAAATAAAAGAGAGAGATCTGATGGATGCTATACGGTCTTCAGGAACATCTTTAATAGGATCTTTCGGAATGAGCCTTTGTAATATGCGGATGATCAAGTTGAACGGCAGAAGAGGAATATTGAGATGTTCCCGCGGAGAGCTAAATAAAGTTAGGGCAGTATTGACGATGGTCAATAATATAAATGGTGAGAGGGTGGCAATAGATATTATGGGTGTGAGCGGAAGTATAAAAAAAGCTACTCATAAGTATTTTAAAGATAAAAGAGGTGATGTAGATGATGGGTCCTCAAATGGGATATGATAGGGCTATAACTGTTTTTAGCCCTGATGGTAGATTATTTCAAGTAGAATATGCAAGAGAAGCTGTTAAAAGGGGTACCACTGCTGTGGGAATTATATCGGATGAAGGGGTGGTTCTGCTCGTTGATAAGAGGATAACGAGTAAACTGCTCGTCCCGGAGTCGATTGAAAAGATATTTAGGATAGACGAGCACATCGCGATCGCCACGTCCGGTTTGGTGGCTGATGCCCGTGTTTTGATAGATAGGGCTCGAATGGAGTGCCAAGTTAACAGAATGACATATGATGAGCCCATAGGGGTGGAGGTGCTGGCAAAGAAGATATGCGATCATAAACAGCAATACACACAGTTCGGTGGAGTGAGACCTTATGGAACTGCCCTCTTGATTGCAGGTGTGGACAACGGCAGACCGAGACTATTCGAGACCGATCCGAGTGGTGCCTTAATGGAATACATAGCTACCAGCATCGGTGAGGGAAGGAACTCCGCGATGAAAATTTTTGAGGAGAGGGCTGACGAGAATATAACCTTTGAAGGTTCCATACTTATGGGATTGGATGCCCTGTACGAGGTTGCAAAGGATAAGCTAGACGCCTCGACGATTGAGATAGGTTACGTCAAAAGAGAAGATGCCAAAGTTAAAAAGATGGATCCGGAGAAGGTGAGAGAGTACGTTGAAAAAGTGAAGTGGATGCATAAGGAAGAAGAGAAGGACAAGGGAGAGAAAAAAGAGGAGTGATCTTTTGGTAACGTTAGACGATGCCGTGATCGTCAGATATAAGAGTCACGGAAAGAAATTTGAGATATATGCCGATCCTGATCTCTCTTTATCTCTGCGTAATGGGGAGGTCGAGGATCTCGATCTTGATAAACTATTGGCGGTAGAAGGGATCTTTGAGGATGCTCAAACTGGGAAAAAAGTATCCGAGAATTCTCTTAAGGAGATATTTGGAACAGAAGACGTCTATGCTGTGGCAAAGGAGATAATACATAAAGGAGAGGTAAATCTCACTACAAAACAGCGAAAGGAGATGCGAGAGAGGAAGAGGAGACAGGTTGTATCTTTAATCGCAAGAGATGCGATAAATCCGCAGACAAAGACACCACACCCGCCATCCAGGATAGAAAGGGCGATGGAGGAAGCCAAGATTAACATAGATCCGATGAAAAGTACTGATCTGCTCGTAAAGGAAGCAGTAAAGGCTATAAGACCAATAATACCGATAAAATTTGAGAATATTAGAGTAGCTATCCGAATTCCGGCAGAATATGCGGGAAAATCTTATGGTGAGATAAATAATTTTGGAAAGATTTTAAAGGAAGAGTGGAGAAATGATGGTTCTTGGGTGGCTGTCGTTGAGACATCGGCAGCTTTACAGAGCGATTTTTATGGACTGGTCAACAAGCTTTCCAATGGGGAGGCAGAGACCAAATTACTGTAAAAGGTTGGAAAGATAAAGATGCGTGAAGAAGTTGTTATACCGGGGTGCTTTTTGGGAGAAAGTGTCACGGCTGGAGAAGGAACATTCGTCGAGGAGAACCGGGTTTACTCGATGGTTTATGGCTTGGTGAAGCGCGATAAAAAAGAGGTCGAGGTGATCCCCCTATCAGGAAAATATCTCCCAAAGGCGGGGGATCTCGTGATCGGTAAGGTCATAGAGTCCACCTTCTCGATGTGGATAATGGATATAAATTCTCCTTATGAGGGTCTGCTCCGTCTCTCCAATTATCCTAAGAGGATAGAGAAAGAGGATATGCAAAAAGAGATGAGGGTGGGGGAGATGGTCATCACGAGGATAAAGGAAGTAGAATTTCCTATGAGGATCAACTTAGCGATGGATGACAGAAAGTGTGCGGTTATAAGGGAGGGGGTGGTGATTGAGATCACTCATACAAAGATTCCGCGGGTTATAGGCAAAGGCGGTTCTATGATAAACCTCATCAAGAAAAAGATCGGCTGCAATATATTCATCGGGCAGAATGGGAGGATATGGCTGAGTGGAAGCGACGAAAAGATCGAATTGGCCGCAGAGACGATCCTTAAAATCGAGAGAGAGGCTCATGCCAATAGACTTGCGGATAGGATAGATAGGTTCATCAGAGAGAGAAAGAAGGGTAAGGGTAAAAATGCAAAATAGACCGGAAAAACTGATAAATGATGGAATTAGATTGGATGGAAGAGGGCCTGACGAGATCAGGCCGATAAAGATCGAGGCGGGTGTATTGAACCGGGCAGACGGCTCGTGTTATATAGAGTGGGGTGGAAATAAAGTTCTTGCAGCCGTTTATGGACCAAGAGAGGCACACCCTCGTCATCTACAAGACTCTCGCAAAGCGATAATAAAATACCGTTATAATATGGCGTCTTTTTCGGTGGAGGATAGGAAGAGGCCGGGGCCGGATAGAAGAAGTGTGGAGATATCTAAGGTCAGCAGAGATGCGTTGGCACCTGTTTTGATGCTCGAATATTTCCCCAGATCATCCATAGATATCTTTGTGGAGATTTTACAGGCCGACGCGGGGACAAGAACCACAGGGATAACTGCCGCATCGGTGGCATTGGCCGATGCTGGGATACCCATGAAAAATCTTGTCTCTGCGATATCGGTGGGAAAAGCGGACGGAGAAGTCATTTTGGATCTAATCAGAGAAGAAGATAACTATGGAGAGGCAGATATGCCGGTCGCGATGATAACGGAGACGGGGGATATAACTCTACTTCAGATGGATGGCCGCATCACGGGGGAAGAATTTATAAAAGCCCTAAATTTTGCCAAGAAGGGATGTGAATCCGTCTATAAACTTCAGAGAAGAAGTTTAATTGAAAAATATGAGAAATCATGTAGTGATTAAATGAGTGAAGATATTTTATCCGAAGTTCGCCGTGACTATATCTATAGGTTGATAAAAAATGGCGATAGGATAGGCGGGAGAAAAGCCGATGAATATAGAGATGTTTCCGTAGAAAAAGGGATTATAGTGAGGGCAGAGGGATCTGCAAGGGTTAAGATCGGGAATACAGATGTTTTGGCTGGAATAAAAGCACAGATCGGAGAGCCCTTTTTAGATACACCAGATAAAGGCGTCATCATCACAAATGCGGAGTTGGTTCCACTTGCCTCCCCTTCATTTGAAGCGGGACCTCCAGATGAGAACGGTGTGGAACTGGCAAGAGTCGTCGATAAGGGTATACGGGGATCACACGCCATAGAGTTAGAAAAACTCTGTCTAGATGCGGGGAGCAAGGTCTGGATAATTTTTATAGATATACACATCCTGGATCATGATGGGAACCTCATAGACGCTTCTGCACTTGCATCTATGGCTGCATTAACGAATACAACGCTTCCATACATCAGATATGAGGTTGGGGAAGAAGATGAGGCATTGCTTATAAAGGATACCCCCATAGCCACCACATGTGCTGATATAGGGGGTGAAATAGTCTTTGATCCCTGTCTAGATGAGGAAAATGCATCAAATATTGAATTAACTGTTACAACAAACGCTAACGGGGATATATCTGGCATACAGAAGAGAGGCACCGGAAAAATACCATTTGAGGATATCTCCCAAATAGTTGATTCCTCCCGTAGGTTAGCTGGAGAATTGAGGAAGAAATTATAAGAATAGGGAGTAAAAGATGGTTAAAAGAACAAAGAAAGGTAAGAAGACGAGGTCTGCTGGGAGATATGGGGCAAGATATGGAAGAAAAGGACGCAAATTGGTTGCTGATCTGGAAAGTAAGATGAAGATGAAGCACAGATGCCCGGGATGTGAAAGGTACGCCGTGAATAGAATTGGCACGGGTATATGGAGATGCTCCAAATGCGGATATACCTTTACCGGCGGATCTTATCTGCCAAAAACTCCCGCGTCTTCATATGGTAAGATAAAGGAGGAACGGTGATTGTATCGGTGCGCGAGATGCAAAAGAAGCGTAGAGATCGATAGTTATAGGGGTATAAGGTGCCCCTATTGTGGATGCCGCATCTTCTTGAAAGAGAGAGCAATGGCATCGGTCAAAAAAGTTAAAGCGGAATGATGTGCTCAAAAATCTTCGATTTGCGACTACTCGCAGTACCTCAAGATGAAATGTAAGTGCGAAGCGAAGATATTCTTCGAAGCAGAACCGAATTTGGGGGAAGCGATATATAGATGTATGGCTCAAGAGAGCGATGATCCACATAAAGGTGTGGATATAAAAGTAGAGAGATCGAGAAGATATCTATGCCTGACGGTCGCGGCTGGAAACATCGTCTCGCTCAGATCCGCTTTAAATACTGGCTTAAGATTGATCAAGGTGATCGAAGATATGATAGATATAATTGATGGAGGTGATCTAAATGGATGAGAAGTTACCGCCTCAGGTGCAAAATCAGCTCATGCAGCTACAACAGTTGCAACAGCAGTCCCAAGCGATGCAAGAGCAAAAAATGCAGATAGAGGCGACGTTAAAAGAGATTGAAAAAGCTTTGGAAGAACTCGAGAAGACAAAAGACGACCTCGTCTATAAGGGTGTCGGAGAGATTCTTGTGAAGACGGACAAGGAGACGGCAAAGAGTGAGTTAGGCGAGAAGAAGGAGATGTTGGATATAAGAAAACAGACGCTCGAGAGACAGGGAGAGAGGATAGAGAAGAGGTTTAATCAGCTTCAGGAGCAATTAAAAGGATCGTTGGGGAATCTTGGGGTGGGGCAGGGAGGATAAAAAAAAAAGGATTTTTCTCCTATTCTTTTTTTTTATCTTCAAGAATTTAAACTCGACTCTACCATCTTTAAAAAGAGTTTTTGGGACCTCAAATCTTCGGATAGCTCCGAACCGGATGAAAACTCAAGTCAAGAATATTTTTCTCTCTTAACCGCCACAGGTCTTCCATCGTATTCACGCTTAGATCATCCTGCCTTAAAGCTCTTTATCATCTCTTTGAAGTGTTGTGTTATTCGCTTCCTCAAATGCCTCGCGATTTGCCACTTCTTATTCCGCCAATGAAATCAATACACTTTTTGCAAGCAAGATATGTACTCATCTCACGATCTACTACATCTTCAAATATCTGCTGGATTCTTTCATCCTTCAATTCTTCTTGCATTCTTGCTACCAGATCCGTTACGATCATATCCCTCAATTCAGATCGTAATTGTTCCTCTCTTCTTCCGTATCCTCCTCTTTCATCAATGAATCTTTTATGCTCCTCTATTGCAGATGCCAATTCGCCGACACCGTCTCCAGAAGTTGCGACTGTCTTTACGATCTTTGGCTGAAACTCTTTTTCTACTGAACTATATCTAAGAGCTTCTTTTATCACTTGAACGGCCGTCTCCGATTTTGGGTCATCTGCCTTATTGACGGCGTATATATCTGCATATTCGGTTACACCCCCCTTCATCATCTGAATATCATCGCCCATCATAGGACCCACAACGACCACCACGGTATGTACATATCTCGCGGGACTTATATCCAATTGCCCTGCTCCGACTCCCTCCAAAAAGATGATATCACAGCCGAAGATGTCCATAATCTTAATTGCAGCTCCGACCCCCTGAGGAACCGCTCCATAACCGCCTCTCGATGCCATGCTCCTTATGAAGACATCTTTATCGTTTGCATGGTCTTGCATTCTCACTCTATCCCCCAGGAGCGCCCCATGACTTAAGGGGCTTGTGGGGTCTATAGCGATGACTCCAACTTTATAATTTTTTTTCCTGTATGCCCCGATAAGCCTATTGATCAAGGTGCTCTTTCCAACGCCGAAGGGGCCAATCAAACCGACGATATGGGCATCTCCTCTATATTCTTTATATACCTCTTCCAATGGTGTATGATCCTCAGTGGGATCTTCCGCCAAACTGATCAATTTTGAGGCGATAGGCTTATCTCCTCCCCGTAATCTTCTTATAAGCTCTCCATCCGAAAGATTTTTTAGATTTATACCCATATTCACATTTATATATTGCAATTACATTTTTTGACATAATCTACGATATCTTCGACAAGTGATCCTGCTGGAAATACCTCACCAACACCTAATGCTTTCAATTTTGGAATATCGGGCTGAGGAATTGTTCCTCCCACAATCACAAGTTTATCCTTACCACCTCGTTCAGCTAAGGCATTTATCACCTTATTTACCAATCGTAGATGACCCGCGGCATAG
>CABGHH010000026.1 GCA_902158745.1 Candidatus Methanolliviera sp. GoM_asphalt | reverse complement strand
TTTTCATCTTTCTGATGTGAATTTCTTTGGGCTTAACTCCAACCTTTCCTGCCCAACTTAAGACATCTCGTTTGAATTCTTCAGATGAGATCATCCAACACCACCCATAGGCAGTCTCATAATATTCTGTGCCATCTCTGAGACTTTGGGAACATTTGAAAATCTCCGATTTTCAAGTTTGCAAATCTCCGATTTGCAATCATCCGTTAAACCTGATTGAAGCAGGACATTATAGAGTATCTTCCTAATCTCCATTTCATATTTCTCACTTTTTCGCCAGTGCGGATATTTTTCTAATATATATCTCATTTGATTCACCATTGCTTCTGGTTTATCAAATCCTTCCTTCTTAAGTATCCAAAAGATAGTGAAGATCTCTGCCGGCATGTCTCTTTCAATCTGCTCTCTTTTGGCAGAATTGATCTCTTCAATGATATTTTTCAAATCTTCCAGTGTTTCCCTGGTATTTTTCTGTCTTTCTTTGTAAAGCGTCACTATAAGCTCTGCTCTCTCGGCAATTGATATGAGATATGGTGACATATTTGCCTCTATCTTGGTTATCTTTTCAATACTTCTTATAAGATTAAATATCTTCTCTATGTCAGAAGCATTACTCTCCTCAATTTTTCTTAGAGTGTTTTCGTCTATTTTATAGATCTCTAATGTAGATTTTATCTTACCACTTTTCGTATGCTTCTGGACTAATTTCGCGGTTTTCTTAGCAAACTCTTTGTCGATAGAAATACCAGGTTCGTATGCCTCTTTCAGAATCTTATACATTCTCGCCAAGGTCTCATAATCCTCAACATAAGGTCTAAGATAAGCATCGGGGGAAAGAATTTCGTATATATCTGATATTTCCTTGAAGAATTGATAATATTCGTGCCTCTTTTCTTCATCTTTGAAATGTTCCAGCACAGATTCAACGGCTTTATCCTGTGTTTTCCCCTCTATAAGTGAGAGGTACTTCTCTTTTGCTATCTTCATTACTTCGGTGAACCTCTCTTTTAAAACTTCTATGTCATGGATAGCTCCTTCGATATCCTGCAAGTCAAATGCCAGGGCTTTTTCAAGATTATCAAAGATACCTACAAAATCCAAAACAAAACCGGATGGTTTCTTCATACCTTTATCATCTTCATAAGGTCGATTAACTCTGGCAATGGCTTGTAAAAGCACATGATCTCTCATTGGTTTATCTAAATACATGCAATAGAGAATGGGTACATCGAATCCTGTAAGGAGCTTTTCTGTTACTATTAGTATCTTGGAAAGTTCATCAGGCTTTCTGAAGGCTTTTCTTATTAGTTTCTCTTCTTTAGATGATATGTGATACCTGGATAATTCTTGTGGGTCGTTATAATCCGCGCTATATACTACTTTAGAGTATTCATCTGGTAGGTATCTGTCCAGTTCTTTTTTGTAAAGCGCGCATGCTTCCCTATCTACGGCAACAAGAAAAGCCTTATATCCCATCGGCTCAATGTATTCTTTGTAATGATCAGCAACATACTTAGCGACTTTTTCTACCCTCTCTCTGTTTTTAAGCATGTTTTTAAGGGTTACTGCCTTTTCCAAGACTTTGTTGAGTGTTTCCACATTGCTAATTCCCTGAGGCTCTGCAAGGTCTAAAAATTCTTTTTCAAGGGTCTCTCTTTCAACTTGGAGTTCATTGGGGGCAAGAGTGTAATGAAGTGGAACTATCGTGCCATCCTCTATGGATTCCGCTATACTGTACTTATCCAAGTATCCCTTCGGTGGATCATCTCTCCCAAATACAATGAAAGTTCCTCTTCCATAACTTGTTTTGTCGATAGGAGTGCCTGTAAAACCGATATAGGTGGCGTTTGGAAGTGCGCCCATCATATAATTGCCAGGCTTCCCGCCAGTGGTTCTATGTGCTTCATCTACAAGAACAAATATGTTTTCTCGTGTGTTAATATTCCCTGGTATTCCTTCAAATTTATGAATCATGGTAACGATTAAACCTCTTCTATCGCTTGACAGAAGGTTTTGCAGATCTTTTTTGCTCTCTGCGACTTCCACAGATCTAATACCGACAGCCGCAATATTCCCGAATAGTTGGCTTTCAAGCTCGTTTCTATCCACAAGCATGATAACGGTAGGATTCTCAAACATGGGATATTCAATTATCTTTTGTGCGGCAACGATCATCGTGTAGGTCTTGCCCGAGCCCTGAGTATGCCAGATTAATCCCCTCTTCTCTTCAGATCCTGCTCTTTCAATAATTTTATCAACGGCTCTCATCTGGTGCGGTCTCAGAATAACTTTCTTCAGTTCATCGTCCTGTCTTGTAAATAGAATAAAGTCGGTTAATAGCTTAACAACTCTCTTCTTATCGAAGAATGTTTTTACGAGTGTTTCAAAGTCCCCTTTGACCTCTTCTTTCCAATTGAAGAGTAGCTTCTCTGATGTGTTCCATGTGGCACTGTAGTAATACCTGAGAATGTGCGTTATAGCGTAGATCTGGAGTATTGTTAGAAGTTCAGGGCACTCCTTATGATACCTCTTTACCTGCTCTAATGCTTCGGTCATACCGTCTATCTTATGGACTGCCTTCGTTTCGATAAGAAACACAGGAACGCCATTGATGAGAAAAACGAGATCTGGCCTGATAGTTTTATTTCCGTTTGTAAAAATAAATTCATCCGTTACATGAAAGCTATTCCGATTGATCTTCTTTGTATCGATGAATTTTATATTTTTCTCCCTCTTTTCGCCTGGAACAAATACCGTTCTCAATCCTTTGAGGTATTCCCATGCGATAAAATTTCCCTCTATGTTCGGAGGTATTCGCTCAAGTTTCTTGATCAGTTCTTCTGCAAGTTCTCGACCCATAAAAGGGTTCAGCTTTTGCATCTGGCTTATGAAAAGTTCTTTGAAGAGAAAGCCGGTGTTTCCGCCTCGCAACCTCGAAGCCTCCTTTGGACCGATATACTCCCAGCCAAGATTGAGAAATACTTTTTTACCATTAGAGGTTGTATATTCAACAGAAGGTTCTCTAACATAATTTATTATGGGATCTTGAACAGAATACCTTTCTCCTCCTAATAAACCCATACCTCACCCCTCAAATTCACTTTCAATTAACGTTTTTATCTCTTTTTCGAGCTTGGGAAGTCTATTTTTTATAACGTTCCAAACAATATCCCAGTTTACACCGAAATAAAAATGGATATCCTTAAAAAATTCTATATGTCCTCTTTTAGACATAGACCACACTCCTCTTAATATCTTCAGCTACCTCTTTAATTCTTATCCCCTTTACACCTTCGGGCGTCAGAATATCCACGCTTCTCCCAAATAGCTCCTCAAGATAAAAAGAGAGATCCATGAAATTATCAAAACTCGGCTCCTCAAAATCAACGATGAGATCGACATCGCTCTCCTCCTTTTCCTCTCCTCTCGCGCATGATCCAAAGACTCCTATGCGATTAACATGGAATTTTTCCTTTATCTCTTCTTCATTCTCTTTTAAGATCTCGATCACATTCATCATCATACCTCTAAATGATTAACCCTTATCTTTGCAGTCATTAGATTATGTAAAAGGGATTTAAATAAATCTTCAAGGGCTTTCTTTTCGTTCTCTTCGGCTTGGATTTTTTGGTTGATGGCGGAGAGGATTGAGGCGATCTTTTGCTGGGTGGGGAGAGAGGGGAGTGGGATTTTTTGACTTTTTACATCGGAATCTGTTACTGCAGGATAACTTGCACCTCTCTGAATTTTACCTAAAGAATCAATGAATGAATTTCTTTGAACTGTGTAGTAAATATAGAAATTGTCAAGATTTGTATTTCCTCGTAATACACAAAAAGCCGTTGAACATATTTGATTGTTATATATTTTAGGTATTAATGCAATTCTTCTTAAAGTTGGGCGAACGGTTGCAATTATCACATCATGTTCTTTGACTAATTTTCTTGCTCTACTAGGAGCATTTTTACTTTTATATTTAGTCGTCGAAATAATTCGGAGATCATCTCTATCAATACCAGAAACGTCAATGTAGTTAAATTCGGCAGAAGTTTTTCTCATATCTTTTTGTTCTGTTCTTACGATATAATCCCTCAGTTTCACAACCTCCCACTCCTCCGGCACCATCCCGATCTCGGTCTCCTTCAGCGGCACATTCTCAGCCTTTCCCAGAGGCACAGGTCCATAAGTGAACAAATGTTTCATCAGGGATTTTTTGAGCTCCTTTGCGGCATTAATTACCGCTTCGGTCTTTTCTTTTGCAGTTTGGACGGTGGAGAGAACGGCGGCGATCTTTTGCTGGATTGGGAGAGGAGGGAGTGGGATTTTATTCTCTTTTAATAAAGAATAGTGTCTATTATAACCTCTACTTGGAATCTTCAAAGTCAAAAGAGCATAATAAAAAAATAAAGAATATATTTTTTCACTATTTGGAAGTAATATTTTTGTCCCATCAGCACCAGCTACAAAAGGAAAATCTACAAATTTTATAATTCTTGTATGATCTCCAAAGATTATAACAGGTAATTCTCCTTTATAAACTTCTGTCTCTTCATTCCAGTAACCAGCAATTAGTTTTTGCCCCTGATCAACAATTGGGTATCTTCCAACTTGTTTATATTGCTGTTGTTTAACCTTTCCGATTGTGATTCTTTTTCTTATTATACAGTTTTCAAATTTCACCACCTCCCAATCCTCAGGCATCTCACTAATTTCTGTGATTTTATATCTCTGTTTAATCATGCTTTCACCAAACTTTGGAGCTTTTCAGAACTGAGTTTTAGTCCCAACTCGTCTATAATTGCCATTCTTTCTTTAAGCCTAGTTTTTAGATCTCCATTCTGTTCAATCCAATCGCTTAAGATATTCAATTCAATAACAATCCCTATGTCCATAATTTCGTGGAGACGATCAAAGAATCTATTTAACTCATTGGGAATAATTTTTATTTCAAAATGCTGCACGTGACGGAGTCTTCTCCCCACCTCTGTTTGATCAGGACGAGCATGAGCTTCTTGAGAGAGCCTGTCATAAAATTCCTTCCAAATATTTTTTGGATATATGATAGGATCAAAGATATTCCAAATTTCTAAATTCTCAACCATTTCAGAATAGTTTGGAAAATAAGGACGTTTATTTATATCCTTATCTTTATTAAATATAGGTGCTAATTCATCGAAGATTGCTCCAGATATCTTTTCAAATTTTTCCTCCCTTTCTGGTTTTTCTCTAATCTTACAGTTTATCCATCCTTTTAATGTCTTCCGACCTTTCTTAGTAACTTCTGGGATCTTAGAATTATTTCTATATCTCTTATGAGCCAAACATTCATAATAAGCTCCTTGAATTATAGATTCGAAGGAATTTCTTAAAAGAGTATAAGCGCAATTATAATAGCCACTTAAAGCTTCTATTAAAGATCTATGTGCAGAATGAAAGGCATTGTGATGATAAGTAAAAAATGCTGATTTTTCATGCCAATCTTTTTTATTTTTAGATGAACAAAGAGGTGCTAATAACATGAATTCATGGATCGAATCGTGAGTTTTTTGTAGTTCATCAAAGTTGCTCTTCTCTATAGATCTAAATACGTTCGGAATTTCAAGCTCTTTCAAAGTATGATTAAACGCCTCTTTTAATCTTTCATTTTTAATTTCATCCTCCATACTCATACTCCCATACCTCCCAATCTTCCGGCGCCATCCCAAGTTCCGTCTGTTTAAAATTATTATTCATTACTAAAGACACCCCTCAATTTCTTCTTTACTGTGATTATACAGCTTCAACGGTTGCCAGAAATCACCAATAAAACCCCAGGCGAGGCGGTAGCGTGTACCCCTACCCCCCAGTGACCCCCCCTATCTTTAGTTCCTTTCATAATTCCATCTCTAAATCTAAACTACTAAGCATCTCTTTCAATCTCTCATCCGCCTCCCTCCTCTCCTCCTCTGCCTCTAAAAGTTGCACAACAGCATTCTCCAGCGGCAAGGTCTCATCCTCTCCATCCTGAGCCACATAACGGGATGGGCTGAGGTTATAATCGTTCTTGGCTGCCTCTTCCTTTGTGATTATCCTACTGATACCTTCTTCTTCCTTCCAGTTGAGATAGATATCAGAGATCTGTCTTATGCTCTCATCAGGCAGATAGTTCTTTGGTCTTCCTTTTTCAAACATCTTGAAAGCATTTATAAGTAATATCTGCCCTCTTCTCTCGATTAGTTTTGATCTGTTAATGACCAAAATGATCCCTGGAGCAGTCGCATTATAAAAGAGGTTCTCTGGAAGTAATATTACAGCCTCTACCAAATCCTTCTCTACAAATCCTTTTCTTATATCCCTCTCCCTGTTCCTGCCAACATTACCGCTACCTCTCGATACCGCGCCGGTATCCAAGACCACAGCCATCTTGCCTTTCTCATTCAAGGATGAAAACATGTGCTGAATCCAACCCCAGTCTGCGCTATTTGATGGAGGATAACCAAAGCTGAAACGGTTGTATGAATCGTTCTCATAAGTTTTTTGCGGGAAATCCTGATTCCACATAGGATTTGCCGTAACGATATCATATTTTTTGATCGATCCTCTCGGAGTTAAGAATCTTGGGCTATTCATCGAATCACCGATGGCAATATCTGCTTCCATATCATGGATAAATGCGTTCATCTTTGCCATGGCGAACGTAGAGGGTAAAATTTCTTGTCCATAGAATCTTAAGGGGGCTATAGAAGAATCCATATCATATTTTTCTTTAAATCTTAGATGGCATTTGATCAATAGACCTCCAGAACCACAGCAGGGGTCATATATCTCATCACCAGGATCGGGGTTCAGCAGATAAGAGATCGTTATGGCGACTTCCCTGGGTGTATAGAACTCTCCTGCGCTCTGGCCAGACCCTTCGGCGAATTTTCTTAAGAGATATTCATAAGCCCTTCCCAGTATATCTGGTTCTACATCATTTAAACCCAATCTGTATCTGCCCAAAATGTTTATGAGCTCTCTCAGTTTATCGTCGCTTATGGTTCTTTGTCCTGCCGCTGTAGCGTTGAAATCCACTATATCTATGACCCCTTGTAGCTTCGGGTTCTCTCTGGTGATAGCACGCACAGAATCGGTTAGACATTCTCCGATATTCGTTGTTTGTCTTGCAATATTCTCCCATCTTGCTTCTTTGGGCAGATAAAACCGAACAAGGCGATGATCCTGACCTATCAACTCTTCGGCTACATCTCTGCCATAGTTTCGGGAGAGCTGCGTTATTTCATCTTCAAAGACATCGGACAGTCTTTTTAAGAAGATAATAGGCAGAATGTAATCTTTGTACTTGGGGGCATCGACTTCGCCTCTAATCTTACAGGCGGCTTCCCAAAGCCAACTTTCCAGAGATTTTATATCGAGTTCTCTGTTATTCATATTAATCTACTCTAATTTCCTCATCTTTATCATCCTTCTATCACTCAAAACGTTCATATCTCGCCTAACAGATATCTCAAAACCAAGCTCCTTCTCCAATGTGCCCTTTATCACTTCAGGAGGAACGATGGTATTTATTATATAAGCAGGTCGTCCGCCCTTCGAGCCTACCTCCTTTCTTCCCATATCGATGCAGTTCATCCTATTCAATACGGCATTCTCTCGCTCTATCGTCTTTCTACCGATGCTGAGTTTATCTCTTATCTCTGAATATGTATCAAATTCTTTCAAATAGAGGTTTATGATCTCCTCATAGATCTTCACCTCTTCTGATATCGTCATCCTTTCATTCTCCATGCTAGATACGACCGATAGAAGGATAATCTTTTCTCTCAAAGTAAGTCTTTTTATATCGTTTCTCCAGACATATCTCATTGCTACATCTCTCGATATTTCGATAGCTTCTTCACTTATACAATCTTCTTTCCTCCTTTCCGCAAGTTCACAGGCACTTCTAAGAAGATTTATGGCATATCTAATATCTCCTCTGTGCATTCCAAGATCAATATCTGTTGTAAACTCTGCAGTCTTCTTCAATGCTTCTCTTCTGTATGCTTCCGGATATAAAGAGAGCTTTGCCCTCTGCTCGATTATCGAATATACTTCTTCTTCGGAGTATGCGTCAAAATATATCTCTTTACCCCAAAGTGAAGATTTTAAGGATGCATAACTCGACTCATCAAACCCCTTGATCTTCCTTAAAAGTTTGTTGGTATCATCAATTAGGATGGTTAGACCCAGATTTGGGCAGTTCTCCTTCTTTATTATGGGTCCAACGAACCTGGCAATCTCTTTATAATTTAATCTATTCGCATCGTCCAAGACTATCTGTAAATATATCTCGTTCTCTTCTATTATCCTGAATATATCCTCGAATATATCAGATGTCGATATTCTCTTCAATCTTCTAATATCTTTCTTCTGCGTTAATATGTTATAGACCGCCGAAGCCATCTTGTTTGCAGTCTCGTGCTCAAGTCCGATCTTTGGGAATATAACGCTCGGAAATTTTTTCTCGATCTCTCTTGAAGCATATAGAACGGTCTGTGTCTTACCAGAGCCGGGACCCCCCTCAAGTATCTGAAGATCCAGATATGGTTCACCCCCTTTTATCAACGGCTTGAAGGGATTTATCATCTTTAAAGCCTGTTTTTTCCTTATTAAGAGATCTCCGTCTTCTGGAGTTATGCATCGCCTCGGATCCAAATAGGAGATGTCCTTTATGATTCCCGATGACTCCGAGAGATCTTCGATGAGACCCATAACAAATCTCTTCTATCTTGTTGCCTTCCCCTATATGATATTTATTATTTCAGATATTCATCAAAAAATTTTACCACTTTTTCCTCATATTCTTCTTTATGGGTGGAATATGCCCTGATATGACCTGTCTCCTCCACAACCCAGAGAAACTTTGGTCCTTTTGCTCTGTCATATATCTCATAAGCATCGTTCAAAGGCACGACTATATCATCATCTCCATGAATTATGAGTAGTGGGATGTCTATTTTATCAATGTTTACAGTTTTACTGTCATCATCTTTTATTCCTGTTTTAACCCGTCTGAAGAAGGAGATAAGTTTTTCATTTACCAATGGACTAATATCTGGAATAATTGTTCTATTCGAAACATTTTTAAGAATCTTCTTTACATATTTTGCATCTATAAACCCTACAGGTGCACTATCAGTTACAACTGCCTTAATATCATCTGTCCTTTCGGATGTCACCGCCACGGTCGTTCCACCGATTGAGAGACCGAGCACTCCGATTCTATCAGGATCTAAATTTTCTCGGGTTTTGATATAGTTTATGGCACCGATAACATCATTGGATACATCACCATCGGATGTCCAGCATCCTCCACTCCTACCATGATCACGAAGATCGAAGAGAAGCACATTATATCCTGCCCTGTTGAGAAATTGTGCATACCCTAAAACCCCTGCTCTAGTATCATTGTATCCATGGGCTATGATTATTGTAGCGTCTGAATTATTATTTGGGATGAACCACCCCTCCAATTCGATACCGTCGCTCGTAAATGAAATATCCGAATAATCCATTCCGTAATCAAGAGGTGAACCTAAAACAGGACTTTTAATCGGATTGTAGATGACATAAGAGACTAAAAAGTTGGAACAACAAAATATACCTATAATAAGAAAGATTACAGCTATTAACACTATTCCCACGATTTTCTTATCCATGACACCACAACCTTTTGTTTTGAAAAACTTAACTATTATGAAATACCCTTAATGAAAGTAAGCGTTACCATGCCTTGAAAGGTGTTGAAGCAACCAATTTCAGCGAATTTTCTTGTAAAACATCTATGAGTCCACATTCATCGAATAACAACGCGGATTTCAGCGTTATCTGATCGCCTTTTGGAAGATATCTTATAAATTTATTTTTAACGAGCTTATTTGCCTTCTCAAAGATATGCACCTTTAAATTCTCATCTTTGAGGATATCTTCGATATTTCTCGTAATATCTCTGACATCTTCGATCCCAAATCTATCTCTGAACTTAAAAGATGCGAAATACGGAGAATCATATATCGAATACACCCCACAATAAACCTTGAAGATTGATGAAAGCAACGCATTGACGCGTAGGCCCCCAAATGTATATATAAAAACTCTTCTTTCATTATCGTCGAACTCGATGGGTATCACTCCTTCTTCAAAACCAACCCTCAATGCCTCTTCTTGGAATTTTCCAAGAATCATCTTACTTGCATCATCGAGATATCTTAAGTTATCTCTATCAAAATCATTTAAGAGAATATCATATACCTCTCGCGTCACCAGATAATCCATGACGCCCCTTGTTCCATACCAGTGTGGTGCCTCGCCACCCTTTGTCTTCTTGACCTTTACCTCGAATTTGTCATAATTTATTTCCAATATCTTCCAGTTTTCTCCGCCCAATGCAAAATCTGACCCCCTCTCAAGATAATTTATGACAAAGAATGCATCCATTCTCCCGATATCCTTTAATCCCTCCCTAACGACAAAATCATAACTCGACGGAAAGACGCTATAAAATTCCATAAAGTTCCTCTTTCCAAACTCCTTCTCAAAATTGTATCCAAGACTTAAATACCCTCCGTATTCTTCTAAAAACTCCTTTTTTATCATATCCGCTATCAACAGTTTATATTCTTCTTTATCAATATTTGAAAAGACAAAAGATTTGTTCAGAAGATAAAATAGATCCTTCTTCTTGATCTTTCCATACTCAAAGACACTGCTTAATATCTGGTGAAAATAGATATCTTTTGGTTTCTCAGGTATCCTTATCTCCTCTAACTTCTCTTCATTAGCCAAGCATATCTCGGCGAGCGTTATGAATACATCCTTCTCATCATCACAAAATACGATAGATCGCGGTGGATTTCTGCGTCTGCCACTTCTGCCGACCCTCTGCACGAAAGAGCTCACCTGCAATGGCGGATGATTTTGAAGAATTATATCTGTATCTCCTATATCGATTCCAAGTTCCAACGTGCTTGTGCATACCATAATGCCATTTTTTGCCCGTTTAAAATTCTCTTCACTCTCCTCTTTTATCTTCTTATCGATTGATGAGTGATGTATGAATACATTTTTCGGATTTAGATGCTTTTTAATCAGATCGTGATACCTCTCGGCATCTTTACGAGAGTGCACGAAGAATAAGATCTTCTTATCCGAATATCTTTTGAGCGTCTCGATGATCGCGGCATCTCCCCCATATATCACCTTATACTGAGGTGAAATTTGGCTTTTATCCTCAACGATCTTGGCATCTTCATCGTCGGTGAGCCATCTCAATACGGTTTTTGGATTTCCAATGGTTGCGGATAGACCGATTCGCTGAACTTCATCTTCTGTATATCTTTTTAGTCTATTCAACAGAGAGTTGAGCTGTATTCCCCTATCAGATGCGGCAAAATAGTGTATCTCGTCTATAACGATATATCTTAAATTTTTGAATATCCTTCGTTTGGTATCAGTATTTTTATTGATCAAGAAAGATTCCAATGATTCTGGCGTTATCAATAAAATATCCGTTGGCTCCTTGATGAACTTCTCCTTCTTCGATGGGGCTGCGTCTCCATGCCATTTCGTTATCGTCAGATTTAGCGGTTCACACCATCGTTCCATCCTATCATATATATCATTTATGAGGGCTTTCAAGGGCAGAACGTAGAGTATCGAGAGTGGTTCCAAATTATTCTTTAATATATCATCGAAGAGGGGGATAAAAACAGCCTCCGTCTTTCCAGAAGCGGTCGGAGATATGATTAAGAGATCTTTTCCTTCCTTTACCGTTGGAATCGCGTTCTTCTGAATCGGCATGAGGTCTATCCACTTCAATCTGCCTGTCATGAAGTTCTTGATCCTCTCATCCAACGATTGGAATGGCAATAGTTACAACTCCCATTCCGATTCTTTTTCTTCAAACAATCCTAATATATTTTCTTCGGTTATATCCGGATGTTGTTCAATGGTATCTAAAACATCTACAAATGCCCTGATAAAATCTCTTGGAATCACTTTACCACCACTTAAGCCAGCTCGTTCTTCGTAATAATTTAAAATATCCTCTAAAACGGGATTCATTCTAGATCTTGGATCCCAATCATAAGCTAAAGTGTGCATCTCAATTATCTTCTTACTTACTTCTCTTAATTCATCCCTTTTGAGCCCTTCAAGTTCTATCACGGGTTCTCTTATATTCTTATATGGGCTATGCAATACATCTTTTATTCTTTCATACAGTGCATCATAAGATCCAATACCTTTTCGTTCACCTTCCTGAAATAATTGAGGTGTTCCAGCAAAGATAAATATTATATTTTCAAGTCCATGCTCATTGTCGTAGAGTGCTTTAATGTTACCATAGGCGCCCTCTCTTAAATTTCCTGTCGTGAGATTCATTATGTTTTCCGCCTCATCTATCAAAACAACAAGACCCAAATACCCTATTGACTTGATGAATATTGTTAAAGCCTTTAAAAAGTTGAATGATTCTTCTTTTGTTATTGTTCCCTTAACTCCAATCTCCTTTCTTTTATTCGCGGGCATGTTAGGGTCTCCTTCCAACCATGCTATGGCAGAATTCGCTTTTTCATCATTTCCTGTCTTTAAACCTAAATAATAACTCTCAAGTACGACTGTAAATGCGTTAGAATGCTCTCTAACAGGTTCGAGCGATTCATTCATAAGTTTTATTATAATGGGATCTTCTGATCTGAGAGGATTATCTAATTCATCTCTGGCTCTATTTTTTAAATTTAGTAACCAAGCATCTATAATCTCTTTAAATGATCTGCCTGATTTACTCCTTAATCCCTGTACAATCTTTGTATATACGATCTCAAATTTATTGAATGGAAGATCTGCCGCTCTTTTAGGAAGATCAATATAAGATACAACAAAATTATTCTCTATTGCGATCTCTTCCACTCTTCTCAACAAAAGAGATTTACCCATACCAAACTGGGCATTGATGAATTTTGTTACGGCTTTTCCCCTTTTAACATCCTTCAAAAGACGTTTAAATTCATCCATCTCTTCTTTTCTGCCAATAAGCATATACCCTGTGGATTGCTCTGGTGCCTTACCCTCTCTCAACGCATCAATAATATCTCTCTCTTCTTCATACACATCTATCACCTCAATTTGATATATGCGAACGAGATCGAATTGCCATGATTATCGTATAATGTAACCAACTTATCCACGTCCTTAGATTTCACGTGTTCAAATTTAAATCTCCAGGCATTCTCCGAATAAAACTTCTCGACCTCCTCATAGCTTTTGGATAATCCATAAGCATTTACCAACTTATGCAGATATTTGATGAACGATTTTATCTCTATCATATCGCCTTTCATCGTTATCTTTAAAAGATCGAATAATCCATATACAGAATCCATTAAAACCTCTTCTGTTGTGTATATCCTCTTCTCAAGATGATCTGGATAGCTCGATGTAGCCTTTCTGCCCTTCACCACCGCTTTGAAATCCTCCGCTGAAATCTTTTTATATTCGGATTTTAGGTAATCTGCCGCTTTATCTTTTCTTTTAATGAATTCCAGATCATTTGCTACATTCTTTACTAGGATGGGCTCCTTAAAATATCTCACCTCACGAATCCTTATCTTTCTCGGAGATGTGCCAGATCTTTGTTTCTCTTCGTCGAAGACGTCTTTTACGGTTCCATATCCAACGAAAGATAGCGTTGCTCTCTGCTTAATGCCAAACGACGCACACAATAGTATCTTATCACCGTCTTTAATCAGTTTTATCGTTCTTGCACCCTTTGATTCAGATCCCAATATCTTCCTCTTATGGATCGATCCGATATCTTCTTCTTTGATTCTGTGTATATAGTATGCAAAATCCCCTTCTGTTTCTGTCACCCTTTGTTGGGTCATCATTGACATTTATAAATCTCCTATCCAGTTTATCTCTTTAAAGTTTTATGGATTATTTCATTATATACTCATCTACACACAACTTCTTTTCGCCTTATCAACTTAAAACTTTCCCTAATACCTCTGTGCTTTCCATTGATCCAATATTCATTTCATCCAACCCTTCAGATCCAATATTCTTAAATACACGATTTAACTTACTTTCAATCTCAAACACACATTTTGGTGGGTTCTTCCACAACAAGTAAGCCGATAACTCTTCCAACACGTCTTTAAAGTGCTTAAAAATCTTCGATTTTTGGCATCCCAAAAATCCTTCGGATTTTTGATGACTCATATCATCGAAGAATAATCGAA
>CABGHH010000025.1 GCA_902158745.1 Candidatus Methanolliviera sp. GoM_asphalt | reverse complement strand
ATCAACGCATGAGATCTCTTCACGTGTCTTACGAAGGAATTTCTGATATAATGGATTTCATATTCCCGAGGGGAAAAGATACAATATACAATAGTTTCAACACAACAGTTCAGTTGAGAATACAGAAATCCCACAATAAAAGATGTAAGAATAGTTTACTATGATGAACAGCATCCCAAAGAGGAAGAACCAAAAAATACAGATTAACTTTATTAGATCATGTTATAGTCAACAATAGCGGATGATTCTATGATAGTAAAGATTCTAGGTCGTGTCCTCTGAGTACTGAAAAGATTTATCTACCAGAAGGTCATACCACCTTTTGGGGATGGGAGTGTACTTAAATATTGATGTATCAGAATATTGGTGTCCGAATGAGGAGTGTTCCGACTACGGGAAGAAGGGAAAGGGAAACGTCGTCTTAAAGGAGGAGTATGGAAAGAAGGAGCAGAGGCTATTTAGGTGTAAGACCTGTGGTCACTGTTTCAGTGAGACCAGAGGTACGATCTTCTTTAATCTTGTAACACCTAAAGAAGAGGTGCTTAGAACTTTGGCGATGAGTGCAAATCGAAGATTTGCACACTTAAAAATCAGAGATTTTTAAATGATTCCTGAGAAGGGAAGCATAAGAGGGACAGCCAGAGCCACCGGACACGATAAGAGTGCAATATGTCGTTGGCTAAAGATAGCTGGTGAGCACTCCAAAGAGGTAACAGAATACTTCCTCAACGATCTGAAATTGACAAGAGTTCAGGTGGATGAGATCTGGTCGTATATAAAAAAAAGGAGAAGATAGGTGACGGCTAAAGATTCAAATTGTGGAGATCTCTACACACTAACGGCAATGAATGTTGAATCCAGACTCTTTATCAGCCATCATGAAGGCGGTAGATCTATAGACGATGCTATAGAACTATTTATGGACGTAGATGAGAAGAGAGAGAAAAATAGCCAAATTCCTGTATTTATCCTCAAAAATCGAAGATTTTTGGGATCCCACGACGAAGTCGTCAGGACATCGGATAATTGGGATGCATTTAAAGATGGATTGGTCTATGTCTATGGAAAACTAGAAATACCATCGTACAGGGGAATTGGAAGAAGACCAGATCCAGTTATAGTTCCTTCTGATGATCTTAATTAAGTATGCTTAAGGTCTGTAAAAAGAGAAGAAATGGGAAGATTGTTGAAGTGGTTCAACGCGTTGTGTTCGGAGATCCCGATGAAGTTTTAGAGATTTTATGTGGAAATAATTCGGATGGTAAGATCAATACATCTTACGTTGAGAGATTGAACCTAACCATACGGAATTCTCTGGCTCGATTCATCAGGAGAACGATGAATGAGAGCAAAGATCAGAGAGATGCATTCAAGAGCTTTTGGATTTTATACAGGCATGGTATAATTTCGTGAAGCCACATAGATCTCTTAGGGTAGAAGAGAATAATGGAAGACGTAAATGGAGACAGAGAACACCTGAAAATGGCAGAAGGACTTACCGATCATATATGGTCGCTAGAAGAGATGTTCACATTCAGGGTGCCTGTTCAATGAATGACGTACACGACCAAAAATCGTAGCAAGGAGTTATATGAAAAATTTCTGAAATTTTTAACCGATCCACCAGCATTTCAACTAAGTTTAAGAATACCCAAAATTCATGCCAGAAACTTCTGATTTTAGTCGGTTTAAAATCAAACGAATGGATAATATTCGCAGTTTTGGGGAACCATTCATGATACTCTCTTCCTCCAATCCATGCTATAGAGTGCTTTATAAACCCTTTCCATTCGGATACATACATTTTTCTCCCACCAAATAAAAAAAAGATCTTTGAGCGCTACTCGGATTCATCACAGTAACTCACTCAAACTTATCTTGTACTTGCCGAGCTTTCCTCCATAATTCCCTGCGCTTATTCTCAAAACGCCCGGAATCTTCGTTGCCGCAGATATGCCAGCCCTCATAGCATCTTTAACGGCATCAACGCTTATTCCATTCACCACGATCTCATAAATTCCATTCACTTCAGGCGGAACTTGGGTGTCTTCTATCTTATTTTTCAGAGTTGGACAGAATCTCTCGTTCGTCGATGCCTTCAAAAATTTGTACTTATTGGAACCAATCTTTGAACCGCTCGCGACGATTCCGCCAGGAAAAGGAGTTATACTTCCTTCCATCTTTAATATCGTGTCTGACGCCACTTCTGCCGCAGTCAAGGAAGCCATCTGGTTCTCTGCCAGGATGAAGAAGTTCCCACCTGCAACGCCCCCAACGGCACCTATATTCTCTTCTATGATGAAGTCCCCCTCCATCATCGGTATCTTATAAACCTTCCTCCCGGCGATCTCTCCTTCCTCATCATATCCATCCGCAAAGAACTTGAGCTTGAATCCCGTGTTGAACTGTTTTTCTGCATCCGATAGACCGTTGAAGACCGCGGTTGTTGGAGCGGTCAAGACACACTGCCCTATTCTCTCTAAAACCTGCTCTTCCAGTTTTTCAAATTTTCCTTGAAATATCTGGATGTATGCCCCTGGCCTTCCGTCAGGCGTCTCGCTCGGAGTGAGATATTTCTCTACCCCTGCCTCCGAAGGACATCCTATAATCGACGTTCCAAATCCGGTAGCTTCCGTCGTGGCTACCCTCACCCACCTATCACTGACCGCCGTTATCAAAACCCTCGCGACCTTCATCGAAAAAGCCTCCGCGAAGGTATCCTCTATCAAAACTCCATTCAGTTTCATTTTATTTCTCCTTATGTATGGCAAGTTCAAAACCATCTTTCTTTCTATATGCCGATGCGGAGCAGATTATCTTTTCGTATTTTAATTCATATATCTCTTTCGCTATCTCTTCTGCACTTATCCCATTTATCTTTATCTCTTCTGGAGATGTCTTCTCATAAGTTGAGATGAGCCTACTTTCTCCCTCTAAAATATTCTCGACCGACAGTTTATCCTTCATTATGATACCCATATATAGTTCTTCTCCGTCAAAAGCAGCAGCTATTCTTGGGGTATTATATTCATCACGTTCATAATCGGCGGTTAGTAATGACAAGACAAGGGCATCTCTCCCTGGGTATCCCAATTCCAACTTATCCGCGATCATATCCGTATGGGAACCGTTTGAAACAACCGCTTTATCTCCGACGATTTTGATGCAGTTATAGGAGATGTACGGATTTTCATACGCTTTTTCAGGGGTGATCTTTATTAGATCATCTCTTATCTCTGCTCTTCTATAGGGGAAAGATCTCGAAGCAAGAACGTACCCCAAAAAAACTTCATCAGGATATCCGGCAATCACCGCCCTACCGAGATACATCTAATCACCCGTCAAGACCGAACTTCTCGGCGTTAGAATCGGCCATCTTCTGGATCACTTCTATCCGATCCTTGTTCTTCTTGAAGAGATGTTTGAATCTCCCCTGTAATTTGAGATACTCTTCCACGGGCTTCCTCTCTTTTATCTTCTTCACCTTCGTGATCTCTCCGTTCTCTATTTCATACACCGGAAAGAGCGCAGTCTCAACCGCAAGTTTTGCCAGCTTTATCGTCTTGCTGCCATCAAATCTCCATCCTGTCGGACAGGGTGTCAAGATCTGTATGTATTTTGGGCCAACGATCTCCTGCGCCTTCTTCACTTTTTTGACGATGTCCTTCGGATAACCTACCGATGCGGTAGCAACATAAGGGATCCCATGTGCCGCAGCTATGGCAGGAATATCCTTCTTTGGTCTGTCTTCACCGAAAGATAATTTTCCCGCGGGAGACGTGGTCGCAGAGGCACCATAAGGAGTGGATCCGCTTCGCTGAACGCCTGTATTCATATACGCCTCGTTATCGTAACAGATATAAGTGACATTATGCCCTCGCTCGAACATCCCACTCAAAGCTCTGACACCTATATCCACGGTAGCCCCGTCTCCACCAATGACGAGAACATTCACCTTCTTCCCCTTCACTTTCAGGGCCGTCTCTATCCCAGATGCGACCGCCGCGGCATTTTCGAAGAGAGAATGAATCCATGGAACACCCCACGCGGATTGTGGATACCTCGTGGAAGTTACCTCGAGGCAGCCTGTAGGGGATACGACGATTGAATTTTCTCCACTGCCCTCCAGCACGAGTTTAACGGCTATTGGCATACCACAACCCGCACAAGCCGTATGACCCTGGGCAAAGAGACTCATAAAACCTCCCTCCTCAGGTTTAAAAATTCAAATTCCTCTGCCTCTCTCCTCTTCACCCTGGAGACCAAACCTTTTATATCTCCTATCGTCACATCTCTGCCCCCGAGACCTATGGAGAAGCCAAAGATTGAGGGTCTATCTTCTCTGTTATACATGAAAGATTTTATATCGCTCAGGAGTCCCCCCTCCATTCCCACGCTCACATCCTTCTCCAGAACGAGAACGACCTTTGCGTCTTTGATCGCTTTGTATATCTTCTCTGCTGGAAATGGTCTGTAACTAATTATTTTTAAAATTCCAACCTTCTCCTCATCTCTTCTAAGTTCATCTACCACGTCTTTCATCGTTCCTACAAGGGATCCCATCGAGATGAGAACGATCTCTGCATCTTCGAGTTTATATTCTTCAACCAGCCCATATCTTCTTCCAAATACCTTCTCAAATTCTCTCACCACCTCTTCAAATTTCTTATAAGCCTTCAACATCGCATCGTGTTGCTGGTATCTAAATTCTGTATAGATGCTTGGATCTGCATACGCACCAAAGGTTAGAGGATTCTCGGGATCGAGAACATATTTAGGCTGATAGGATGGAAGAAATTCGTCTGTCAAAGACTGTTCTGGGATCTCTACGGGCTCGAACGTGTGTGTCAAGATGTATCCGTCCATACAACACATCGCAGGTAGGAGAATATCCTTATCTTCTGCTACTTTGTATGCAATCGGTAGCAGATCGCATGCCTCCTGGTTGTCTTCTGCGTAAAACTGAATCCATCCAGCATCTCTTACGGATATAGAATCTTGCTGATCATTCCATATACTCAGAGGAGCAGAAAGAGATCTATTTACTGTGGTCATCACGATCGGAAGCCTCATCCCTGAGGCGTTGAATAAAACCTCAAACATCAACGCCAGGCCCTGCGAAGTCGTCGAGGAGTATGTTCTCGCCCCTGTAGCACTCGCCCCTATGAGTGTGGAGAGAGCAGAGAACTCAGATTCAACTTTTATATATTCTGCATCCGTTTCTCCATCCGCAACCATCTGTGCCAGATCTTCTACGATATGTGTCTGTGGTGTTATTGGGTATGCCGAGATCACATCCACTCTGCACGATTTTACCGTCAAAGCAACTGCCTTGGATCCTTCAAGAATTTGCATCTCATTTATCATTCTTTCTCCTCATATTTCATCTCTATCGCATCCGCCGGACATTCCTCGGCGCAAATTCCACAACCTTTGCAAAAATCATAATCTGGATGCCTGAATTCATTCTCATCGATGCTTATGCAGTCTTCCGGGCAAAAAGTCTCGCAGATCCCACATTTTTTGCACTTATCTTCATCAAATACGGGAATAAAGGTTCTCCATGCCCCGGTCTTATTCACAACCGTCGTCTTCGGCTTTACAATGCCTCCTGGGAGAAGCTTCATCTCGCATCCTCCTTTATCTTCCCGTATGCCATCTCGACCGCACGCACATTTCTTTCCTTCAGTTTGCCTTCAAATCTGTTCCCAACAGCTTTTTTGACCGATTCTAAGCTTACAACGCCCGTAGCACCGGCGAAAGCACCCAACATAGTAGTGTTCATTATCGGTCTGCCTATAACATCCAGAGATATCTTAGTGGCATCTATTGCCCTTATCTCACTACCAATGTTAAATTCTTTTGGGTCTTTATTGCTGTTTATAATCACCATTCCGTCCTCTTTCAATCCTTCCACAACGTTAACCGTCTTTACAAGTGTGGAATCCTGCACGATGATGTAATCTGGTGAATAGATCTGGCTTCTCACCCTTATCTTCTCATCGTTTATCCTCGTGAATGCCAAGACAGGTGCACCCCGTCTCTCCACACCAAACGCTGGAAATGCCTGGCTGTAGTAACCGTCGTTAAAGGCGGCGACGGCCAGGAGTTCTGCCGCGGTGACAGCACCTTGTCCCCCTCTCCCGTGAAATCGTATCTCTCTCATTCGTCTCTCCTCATTTCTCCAATTCTTTAATATATCTCGTAAATCATCTCGTAAATCGAAGATTTACAGCTAAGATTTACAGCTACACACAAAATCCTATCGATTGTATTACTCATCATTAATATATCTACCTCTTTACCAATGTCAAAAAAATGCTCCAACCAAGAATGCCGTCAATCCCAAAGACGCGGCGATGAGAGATGACTTTCGATGAGCTCCAACATCTTCCGTCTTATCAAAGAAGATCATTCGCACAGATATATAAAAAAAGATCAGATCGGATATCAGAACGATAGATAGATACCTAAAGTTGTGGAAATATGACTCTCCAAAATTGAAGAAAAACGGCATAAAGCTCAAAGAAACTGCCCCCAAATAGAGAAACGATGCCACCCTCATCGCGTTTTTTTCTCCGATGTACATGGAAAACGACTTCGTATTCCTCAAAGCGTCTCCTTTTATGTCCATCAAATCTTTGGTTATCTCTCTTCCTACACCTGAAAGAAAAGCCATCGAAGCGATAAAGTATATTATCTTGGGTATATCTGGCGCGATCATCGCACCACCAAATAAGAATGGGATCGCCATCGTGAAGGCGATATAAAAATTTCCGATCACTTTGGTCTCTTTCATCTTGAGATCATAGAGCACGGCGACGAGTGCATTTAAGAGTGCGATCATGAAACAGATCTTGTTCAAAAAGACACTAAAAAATACGCCAAGAGGGATCAAGGCGCAAGAGAGATAGAGCGCGAATTTTGGACTCAGAGCATTCCTAGCGAGCGGTCGATCCATATTGTTCTTTATATCCACTTCTAAATCAAAATAATCGTTCAGCGCGAACGCCCCCGCCTCGATGCAGATAACAGTCAGAGAGGCATATATGAATTTATCGAGCGGTGGAACTCCTCTGTTGACGATCAACGCGCCGATCAATACTGCTATGGCCAGCATGAAGCCATGCTCGAGTCTTGTGAGTTACCAAAGACTTTTGAGCACCTTTATCTTCTTCATCTTTATGACATTCATAAAAAATGCTATATGGTATTAATATTTTAGGTGGCGGGATGGATCTATTGGTCTTATACGGTGGAGCATTTGGAGAGAAGGTGCTCGGGAATCTCATAAATTATGAGGGCTTTTGTACGTCGTGTGATCCTCTCTGCGCGTACTGCAAACACGGCAAATATTCTTATGCACAGAATATAATCGGTGCGATCAGACTTAAGGATCCAGCCACGCTCCCGCGCTTCATCGACGATCCCGAGAATTACCTTCCAGAGAAACTTCCATCCGCCAAGTTGGTCATCGCAACCGATCTCCATCCCGATCTATTGTTGGAGCTGCCATCCAAACTGAAAGATGTTGGAGTTAAAGACATGATCGTACCCATCGAAGACTCCCATGAAGTTTCCGGGGGGCTTAGAAATCAGATCAGAGGCGCATGTGAAGAAGTGGGTATGGAGTCCTCCTTTCCAAAACCATTCTGTTCGTTGGATTCAAATGAGGGGATAATCAAAAGATTCATCGATGATTTTAAGATTGGAAAACCGCTGGTCAAGATAGAGACAAAAAGGGGGCAAATATCACGCGTTACGGTTAAAAGAAGCGCTCCTTGTGGCTCGACATGGTTTGTCGCGAGAAAATTGATAGGAACAGAGCTTGATAAACAGAAGATTCGGGATGTCGTATCGGAGGCGCATCATTCTTATCCATGCACCGCGAGCATGGATAGAGATAAAGAGGTCGGAGATACGATCTTGCACAAGGCCGGATATTTAATAAGGGCAGCCGTCGAGGAGGAGCTCGGTGATAGAATTAGTAAAGACGGTAAATAGGCTGAAGAATGATCATACGGTTGCAGATGTGGTTAATGAGAGGATGAGAACGTTCGGTGAGAATTATGGAAAGGAGAGCAAGCATTGGTTTTCAGAGCTCTGTTTTTGTATATTGACGGCAAATTCCTCTGCAAAACTTGGAATTAAAATACAGGAGAGATTGGGAGTAGAAGGGTTTTTAAATTTTCCATTGGAGAGCTTGAAAGAAATTCTAAAGGGAGAAGGGCATAAATTCTATCGAAAAAGGGCAGAATTTATTGATGAGGCGAGAAGATTTGATATAAAACGTATCGTAACCTCTTTTGAAGATGGAAGAGATGCGAGGGAATGGCTCGTCGAGAATGTTAAAGGTATCGGCTACAAAGAGGCGAGCCACTTCCTAAGAAATATTGGATATGAAAACGTGGCGATATTGGATAGACATATTTTAAGGCTCATGCGGAAACATCAACTCATCGAAGATATTCCAAAAAGTTTGACGAGGAAGAGGTATCTGGCACTTGAAGGGGTATTGGAAAGATTGGTTGAACCGACGGATATGAGTCTTGGGGAGCTGGATCTCTATCTATGGTACCTACAGACCGGGAAAGTGCTAAAATAGATCTATCTACCATCTTCTTCCTGCTCACGACTTTCGTCGTGGTGCATACGGAAATCTTTGATTTCCGACTATTCCGACTACATCCGTCACCATCTCATCTATCACATCCTTGACCTTCTTTATTTCTTTTATTATCCCTACATCTTGTCCACACCACACCGCTCCATTTTCTATATCTCCATCTATAAGTGCAGATCTAGCCTTCTCCGTATCAAACATCGCTTGCATCGTTCTTTCCTCCGCATTCAATCCTTCGAACCAGGCGGAGAACGCATTCTTTATCGCCCTTGCAGGGAATACGTCCTTTCCGATGACGGTCGTTGAGTCTTCTCTGGCATCTATTATCGCGTTCTTGAAATTTTTATGCGCTATACATTCCTCGGTAGCGATGAACCTTGTTCCGATCTGTACTCCTTGAGCTCCGAGCATCAGCGCTGCCAGAAACCCACGCGCATCTGCTATACCTCCGGCCGCCATAACGGGAATCTTCACCGCGTCCACGACGCTCGGAACGAGCGTGAACGTCGTTATCTCATCTCCTCCAACGTGACCACCTGCTTCAAATCCCATCGTGATGACCGCATCCACTCCGGCTTTTTCTGCACTTTTAGCATGCCTCACGTTCGTCACGACCTGCATCACCGTTATCTCCTCTTTCTTGAGCCGGGGAGTGAATCTCTTCGGATCTCCGACGGACGCCGTGACGATGAGTACATTCTCTTCTATAATTTCCTCCACGATCTCTTCTGCATTTGGACTCAATATCGGCAGATTTACACCGAAAGGCTTTTTTGTTAACTTTTTCGTCTTTTTTATCTCTTCTTCTAATCCCCGATCAGTTAAAGGGCTTATGATGCCCAAACCCCCAGCATTTGAGACTGCGGATACCAGCTCCGCCGTTGAAACCCACGCCATTGCCCCCTGAATGATGGGATATTTTATCCTTAGCATATCACAGATCCTCGTTCGCATATTATCACCTCTTTTACATAATTAATATTCCTTCAATACTATTTCCCGATAATCTCATCAAACTAAAATTCATACTCTCTCATTCCTGCTGAACGATAAATTGTTCCGTCTTCACCTATCATTAGTGCCTCTACACCCTCGATAGAATCGATAAGTTCTATACCTTCTCTTGCTCCCATTACAAAGATCGACGTTGCGAGCGCATCCGCATCCGTGCAACTCTTTGCAATGACCGTTGCACTTATACATCCATCCGCAGAGTATCCCGTTCTCGGGTCGATGATGTGATGAACCTTCTTACTCGGATCGAAGTATCGCTCGTAATTTCCGGATGTTGTAACACATTCGTTTGAGATCTTAAATCTGGTTATACATTCGTTCGGATCTTTTGGATCTGCAAGCCCTATCGTCCATTCTCCACCAATGGCACCCATATCCCCGCCTATGTCTATAAGTGCCCTTTTTATTTTGTTCTGCCTCAAGATATCCAATGCCCGATCGACGGCATAACCCTTTGCGATTCCGCCAAGATCCACACTTGCACCATTTAAGAGAAGAATTCCATCATCGTTCATCATAATATTTTCACAACCAACCTTTTTAAGCGTTTCATTTATTCTTTTACGTTGAATGAAAGGATCTTCTTTCCAAAGCCCTCCTTTCCATAGCTCTAAAAGAGGGTGGATGGTCACGTCAAAACTGCCCCTACTCAACTCATAGTAATAAATTGATTGAGAGAGGAGATAACGCACCTCCGGCGTTGCTTCTTCTTTATTAAGATAATTATATTTATTAAGTTTATATATCTCGCTTTTCGGGTTGTAAAAGGATGTCGTCTTCTCTATACGTTCGATCTCAGAGAATGCCTCATCAATAACGTTCTTTATTTCATCTTTTTCATAGCAATTGCCATAGATGGTTATCATTGCAAAGGTATCCATAACGCCGCGAGTCTCCTCAAATTTTCTCGGAACCTCAAGAGAATACGTTACCAAGATGATCGATACACAGACGAGAGATATTGCGATCAAATATTTTTTCTTCATCTTCATCTTCATCTTCATTTTCAGTCATTTAAAATACTCTTTTACGGATCAAAGATCTTTAAACATAAGACCAGAATTCTTCTCCATCTCCTCTATCTTTTTGATCTTCTCCTTCATATTCTCCCAGTGCGAGCCAATCCAATAGATCTGTCCACACTTCGCGCACTTCCAGAATTTCTCCTCCTTTGAGATCAACTTCTTCGGCACGTAATCTTTCTCATATAACTCGTCTATGTTCTCTTCTAAAACTATATTGCCATTACATATCGTGCATCTATTCATCTTAAGATCGATATCGATATCGAGAGATTTTTTAAGCTCAATTATCTGCTCTTCCAACGAATTTGCCTTTATGCAGACCGCCTCTTGCCCGTATTTTATTGCCTCTCTAAAGAGAGCAACATCCCTCGTGACCAATATCCTTCCTTCTTCTTCCGCTATCTTTAACATGAGCCCATCGTCCTCTCTTCCATATCTCTCGTCATTCTCTTCTTTTATCATCTTTGTATCGTAGCCAAATATTCTCAGCCATCTACCAAGTTTACAGACCATTCTGTCGGCGATGAATTTATACATCAGAGAGCTTCTTCTCCAAATCTTCAATGGACAGAACGGAAGTAATCCCAGCAGCTCTTCCAGCCTTTAAATCCACGTAACTGTCTCCCAAAAATATGGAATTTTCCTTTGCGATACCTGTGGCATCCAAAATTTTCAATATCCCATCAGGATCGGGTTTTAGCTTTTTTACGTCTTCTCCTGATACAATGATATCAAATTTTTTTGATAAACCAAGTCTTTCCAAGCAGGTCTCGATGGCTCTTCTGCTGTTTAGAGAGAAAATTGCCATCTTATAGCCGTTCAATCTCTTTACCAGAGATGTCGTCTCCTCTATCGGATCACAACAATCTATGCCTTTCATCTCCCTTTTCTCTATGATTTTATAAACTTCATCTCTTTTTTTGCTGTCCAATTTATCTATATAAGAATTTAGTGGCTCATCTATCTTAAGTTCATCCATGAGAGCCATCCAATCTACATCCAATTTTACAATCGTGTTATCAAAGTCAAGTATTATAAGCTTAAACCCCTTCATATATGTAAAATAAGAGACAAAGATAATAAATTTAGCGATTTTTAAGGTAGCAAAATGACGACAATTTTAAATGAGATGATTGGAATAGATAAAGAGATAGAAAAGAGGTGTTCTTATGGGAATGAGATATGAGGATTTTGTCGATCTCTCTTATGAACCGAAAGAGAGCGATTTGATAACCGAGTTTTACGTAGAGCCACAAAGAGGGGAGAAACTAAAGCACTCCGTAGGTGCCGTCGCGGCAGAAAGTAGTATAGGAACATGGGATCCAACGTTGAGCACGATGAGGGAGGGGATAAAAGATCTGGGTGCAAAGGTCTTTGATCTAAATGAAGACAGTCTTGTTCATATCGCATATCCGGAAGAACTCTTTGAACCTGGAAACATCTCTCAGATATTAAGTTCCGTCGCCGGAAATATATTTGGGATGAAAGAGATTAAAAATTTAAGGTTGCTCGATATCAAATTTCCAGAAACTCTAAAAAAATCTTTTTTGGGCCCAAAGTTTGGAATAGAAGGAATAAAAAAGTTGTTTAACGTGGAAAGGCCTCTTGTGGGAACTATCATCAAACCAAAACTGGGACTAAATCACGAGGAACATGCTAAGGTGGCGTATGATACGTGGCTAGGCGGCATTGATATCGTCAAAGACGACGAGAACCTCACCAATATGAGTTTTAACAAATTTAATGAGAGGATAGACGAGACGCTGAAGAGAAGGGATAGAGCAGAGGAGAAGACAGGAGAAAAGAAGATTTACATGCCAAACATAACCGCTCCCCTCGAGGAGATGAAGGATCGGGCGAGATACGTAGAGGAGAGGGGAGGAGAATATGTGATGATAGATATAGTGACATGCGGAGGAAGCGCACTTCAAGAGATCAGGAAATATTTGGAAGGTGAAAATTTGGTCATACATGCACATAGGGCGATGCACGCGGCTTTTACGAGAAGTAAGAAGCACGGTATATCCATGTTAGTACTCGCAAAGATCGCTCGACTCGCAGGGGTAGATCAACTCCATACGGGAACGGTCATAGGAAAGATGGAGGGAGGAGAAGAGACGATAACAATAAACAGAGAATTGAGAGAAGAAAGGGTAGGAGACGGAAGATATCCTCAGGACTGGAAGGGAATTAAGACCGTCCTTCCCGTGGCATCAGGGGGACTTCACCCAGGGCACGTGCCGAGGTTGATAGAGATCTTGGGGAAGGATATAATTATTCAGGCAGGAGGTGGCGTTCACGGGCATCCAGATGGATCATTGGCGGGTGCAAGAGCATTGAGAGAGTCGGTGGATGCTTGTATGGAAGGAATAGAACTGAAGAAATATGCAAAGACGCATGAAGAGCTTAAGAAGGCGATAGAGAAGTGGGGTGTTGTCTAAGGGAGGTTTTATGTGAAGGATATTGGAACGTGAGAGGAAGAGTTCGTATATATTATCAAATCGGAAGAAAAAGCGAATTTCATAGGGGATCGAAAAATGATAAAAATTGAAGAAGATAATGAAGGGGTCATCGTTAGATTTCCAGTGGTTCTAAGTTAAGAGGAAATTTCGAGAATTCTGTTTTCTGCTTCCAATATCAAGTACAGATTGATCTTAATACTTGTCTATTCTGCAGGCTTGAAGATTAGCGAGGTTGGTTAAGTTAAGGCCCAGGAGGCATCGATATCCAGAGGAAGCTAATTCGTGTTAAGAGTGCAAAAGGAAGAAAGGATAGATATACGATACATGGTAGAAGAAATGGACGAACAAAAATTATATGAAATCTCTAAATTATCTGTTAAAGTTATTTTGGAAATTTGTTTTCATAAAGATATCTCGATACATCGAAATGATCTGCATATTCATTACTAAAGGAAATATCTGAAATTTTAAAAAATGAAGGGTTTCGAGTTGAATTTGAATATCCTATCAAATTTGTTCAAAAAGGTAAATTGAGACAAGGTTATGTAGATTTGTATGTCACTGATGAAAATTTAGATATTTGTGTGAATTTGATACAGGAAATCATTTAAAATATAAGAGCATACAAAAAATCTTCGCTCGAAAACAAATCTTTGTATAGAGGTTGTTAAAGGAAGTCCACAATGTACCCCGCCCTGCTATAAATTATTTGAGGAAAATGAAAAACGACTGGATGAAATTATAAATATGTTTGGATTTCATAATTTAGATAAATTATTTTGTGTTATTATTATTTCTGAAAAAGTTTGAGAGTTTTAAAAATATAGCTTTAGCAAGTTCGGAACTCTGCGGTTGTAATCGCAAATCGAAGATTTGTATATCCCGAAAACCGAAGGTTTTTGAGAACTTCGTAACCTTGCCCTTCGGGCCATATAACAGCGGATAAAAGGGAAATCGGAGATTTTCCCAAATCGCCTTCGGCAACTTCATATACCACAAATGTTATACACAAACCGTCCTATAACATCCAAATGCAATATCCCAAAATTCAATGGAGCTTGCAAAGAGTTATAAGAAAGAATTGAAGAAGATATTTATTAATTGTAGCCCCACCGAAGGTGAGACATAAGAAGTGAAGTACTCAAAAATCGGAGATTTTCAACTAAAACCGTAGGTTTTTCATGAAGAACTACTTCAAAGACGGAATTAAAGGATTCAGATACTTCGTCGAAGACGGCGAGACAGAAGAGGCTACGAGAAGATTGATGAATAAAATAA
>CABGHH010000024.1 GCA_902158745.1 Candidatus Methanolliviera sp. GoM_asphalt | reverse complement strand
CAAATGCGGCAAACGCGTCAAGATTACAACCTCATAAATAATAACCTTTAAATATTATGACAAAAATATGATATTATGTGGGTAAGATCAAGGATATACAAGCACTTGGAAGCTTAGCTCTTGGGAAGTCTGATGGTAATATTCCAGAGAGTTCTTATCTTGCAAGGCAGTATTTTATGTTAAAATCTTTTCGAGGTGGCGTTGCAGATACCGAGAGAAAAAGAATACGCGAAGGAAAAAATAAAAAATCAAGGATTAGGGAAACATTGTCTGTGATAAAGGACATGATATTAAAGAAGAGGTAAAATGTCGATACTAACAACACCGATACTAAACTGGCTATTCCCCACAGTTTCATCATTGGGGTATGCTTTGGGGCAGACATGCGGTATTATGTGGATTTACATAGCGGAGGGATAATATGGGCATCTTCATAAATTTATTCTGTCCTTCTGAATACGAATTAGCCCTTATGTTATCATCAATACCACAATTCATGTCATCCTGCTTAAATGGTTGGATGGGGACAAAGTGATTTTATGGTAGCGGTTGCCTACCAGACATGTATAGAAGCGGGGCTTGGAGCCATTAGTGTGGTATTCCATGCTGCATGGCAGACGATTTTACCAGACTGTCAAATGTATATTCAAGGATGTATAGACCTTATCATTGGAAACGTTATGGGTGCAACAAATATGATTAGAGGCGGATAGAAGAATGCTACAGATATGGGAAGGAATCGTATATGGGACAATTGCGTTGCTTACTGTTCCGTGCAAAGGTATTATCCTCGGATTTATGACAACGGTGCAAGATATACTTAGTGAAACTGTTGCGAGGATATTCTAAATGTGTATAATTCGTCCATATATTGCGTCTGGCGTCGCCTCGGTATTGGCATACTGCATTAACGGAGGGTGGTTTGATAGGGTAATGACCATAATCGAAATGTTCATCGGAGGATAAGGTATAATGGAATTTACCGGTGCATGGTTGGATAATATAATGAGGACAATAGCACTATGCCCTAAACTATTCCAATTCTGCATGTCATTTTTCGGAGGGATTGGTCTTTTAGGATATATTCAATCTTCTTGCAGTATTGTAATGAACGTTCTCCATTGTACTTTCTGGGGTGGAACATGGATCGAAGATTACATTATGCCAGTATTCGGTGAAATGAGAAGTATTTCAGGTAAAGAATAGTAAAAATGAGTCTAATTCCGAGCATGCTGGGAGAATTAACGGCGATGTGCATATCAGACATCCCTTTCTTCATGGATATATGCACAAGTGCCTGTGGCGGATTGATACCTTTGTTCGGCCCACCGGCGAATTTCATTATTAACCAAATCATGAAACCTCTCTTGTCAATGGTGTTCCCGGGGGTGTTCGGCGGATGATGGAACAAATAGCAATGGGAGAACTTGGCTTCGGCATCTGGGGATTGGCTTTAGTATGGTTGTTTATGCTAATCTTTCTAATGCTCCCCCTTGTCATCTTCGCGATAATTCTTTGGAAGATCCGCAGCATCGGCAGAGCAAACATGGAAGAATGGAAAGGCCAATTTGAGACGATTTTTAAAGAACATCAAGATGAAGCCAAAAGATTTATCAATAACCTGAACAGCATGATAGAAACGTGGATTTCTTCACAAAGAGAAAGAAAGAAGAAAGAGAGATAGAGAGATAGATAGAAATGTTAGGTCTAATGGGGATAAGTGCGGCAATGCTGTGCCTCTTGCTATTAGTCGTTCTCATCTTCATAATCATCTTTGGATTTATCTGTATTTGCCTAACCTCGATATTATTCGGTGCTATCTGCCTGATAGGATGTCTTGTTGGAACTGGACTTCTTGGAGTGGTGGCAATACTTGGATGTGTTTTATGTTTCGGATTGTTCATCTGTATATGCCTCTGTTTTAACTTATTAAAGAGTTTGCTCGTTCTTCCGTGTCTTCCTTGCTTCTGCTGTGCTATGCTCATACCTCTATCGGTTATTGGGTTTAGTATATGCTTTGCCGGAGTCCTATTTGCGTTAGCCATTCCGATAATCTGTGTGTCAATTAGCATACCTGCATTCCTAATATTCTTGTTCTCGATGGCAGTTTTACCGCCTCCGCTCTCCTGTTTGCTTTGTATGTGCTTATTCTTATTCTATGCCACGTTTTGCTTTGGAATTATAGGGGTTATTATAGCGATTGGCCTTATGTTTCTGTCTATGCTCGGATTGTTTGTTGCGCTTTGGTTTTGTGCTCTTATTGTATTGATGAGCGCGTTTATTTTTGGTGTAATCATTTCTTGGCTTTGTATGCTTATAACGGCAATAGTTATACTTTTATATATATGTTTAGGGATATTGCTTTGTCCATTTACCTTACTTTTTTTACCATTATACATATTTATACTTTATTGGCTGTTAATAATTTTTGTGATATTTATGGCAGGTGCGTTACCTTCACTGTTTGTGTTCATATCAGCTATCGTTGCCCTAATTGTAGGGATAATAATCACTGTTACAATATTGCCCATCTCCCTGATATTGTTCCCGATTTGGGGTCTTGTATTTGATTTTATAATTATTGTCGTCTTGGCAATTATTTCGGCAGTTTTAATCGCATTATGGCTTCTCCTCTGGGAGCTCCCCTGTTTCCTGTGTTGCCAGCTGGTTTCATGTGCTCTCCTCTTTGCCATCTGCATCTTCATAATAACAAACGTCATCCACCTAATCCTTAAACTCATCTTACTCTGCCTCATCATCATCATAGTGCCTCTGCTGACGATACCTATCGTCATATTGGGTTTCGGATGCCTTCTTGGGTTCGCTCTATGCTGTGCTTTGATACCGTGCGTTGGGTTCTTGGTATGTGGTGGATGGATCGTACTGGGAATTATTAGTTTTATACTTTTGATAGTCTGTATGATTATCTTTGCGATTATACACTTGTTACTTTGGGCAATATGGATGGTAGCAGGGGCTGTTTTCTTCATTTTATGCGGGATTATCTCACTTATCTCAACGATTTGTCCTGTAATAGGGACTTGTGTCTTGGCTTTGTTTGTTATTCTATTGTTTGGTGGTATGAGTATATTTATAATTTGTATACAGATACCTTGTTTATTGCTTTTCTGCGTAATATTTTCGATAATATCAATCCCATTATTCCCCTTTTCAATACCATTCTTATTTTGTTTTGGCATACATATCATTTGGTCAATATTTTGCTTAATGGCTATTGTTTGCCTCTTAGGTATAACAATGATGTTACTTTTGGTTGCTAATCTTTTTACTGTATGTCCTATAATTGGGTTTATTGTTAATCTTATATTGGATATAATAATAGCTATATTCTATTTTGTAAGTCTTATAGTTGTTTTTATACTAATTGTAATAATCTCTCCTATATCTTGGTTATTCGCTTTAATACTTCTAATCATTATTGGTTGGTTAGGTTGCGTAATCGTCCCCATAATCCTCTGTATAATCAGCACGATAGTTCTCATAATCACCGTCATAATCATCTTGGCGATAGTGGTGGGATGGTGCCTCTGCTTTGCATGTCTCGCAACAGCCATAGTATTGGGCATCGTGGCATTTATCTGTTTCATTACAACTATTATTGGATTTGTTCTCTGCATACTGCTATGTCTAACGGGATTTGTATTTGGTAGCTTGTGTGCCTTATGCATTGGGATAATGTGCATCATCACCACCTGCACCTGTATAGCGTTCTTGATAATTCTCTTCATCTGCCTATTGACATTCATAATCTCGGCTATCTTCTGCCTGCTTGGGATAATCTGCTCCATTACCTGTATTGGACTTTCTATATTGGCAATAATTATCTGTGCTATATCATGCATTATTGGGATAATCTGCCTAATAGTTGGCTCTATCTGCCTAATAACCTTCATACT
Source organism: Candidatus Methanolliviera sp. GoM_asphalt (assembly GCA_902158745.1). Taxonomy (GTDB): domain Archaea; phylum Halobacteriota; class Methanoliparia; order Methanoliparales; family Methanoliparaceae; genus Methanolliviera. The sequence goes on along the minus strand of CABGHH010000024.1, from coordinate 10,706 downwards.
ATCCTGTATCTGCTCTCTTGTGGTCTGCTCACCTACCCTCTTCCTCTGCCTGCTGGTCTTGGGTGCTATCGGAATCTTATTGGCGTTGGCAACCACATTCCTCGCCATCGTACTTGGGATAATATGTGCCTCGATACTTCCATTCGCCCTCGTGGTGGCTTGTTTGGCTCTATCGATAATGTTATGCGGGCTTATCGCATTGATCTTTTCCTTGTTCATCCTGTGCTTCGGTGTAACCGTTGTAATGTTGATCTGTGGGATTTTAGCTTTGATTTGCCTGATTATAGCTTTCTGCTTATTCATAATGTGCCTCTCGTTATCCTGCATCGTGCTCTCGCTGGCAATTATATGCCTCGGGATGTTCATCTTCCTCGTTGGATGCTGCCTGTTACCATTCGGAGGGTTTATATGCGTAATTTTAGGATCGATAATAATCTGCCTTTTCCTAATGGCTCTTGTGCTAGCTCTTTTGACATTATGCTTATCTGCAAGTGCGTGTTTCCTCTGCTCTCTGGCGTTCTTCATTAACGCTCTCTTATGCGTAATGTGTACCTCGATACCATTCTTCGCATTATGTATCATCTGCCTCGCTCTCACAATTACATTCTTGGCTTTGATGGTTCTATGCCTCTCGCTCTCGATTATATGTATTGGAGGAACTGGGATAGTTACGGCGATGCTTTTGTGCCTATTTGGGTTTACAATATTTGCTCTGGCATTGACTATATTGATGCTGGGTTGTGCAGGATTTACCTTCTTGATGATTGCCATTTCGTTAGTGCTAACCATAATATGCTTTATTTCGGGGATTGCCCTTTCAATATGCCTCATTATCACTGCGATCGTATTGGCTATATTTTTCATCCTGCTCTCTATTGCTATTGTGCTTGGGATAGTATTCTGTGGAATATTGGCAATTATCGTCATAATGGCAACCATCATCTGTGTTAGCATATTAATGATGATCTGTATGATATTTACACCATTCGTTGCCTGTATCTTCTTACTTTTACTAATGGCTATCGCCATTGGAGTATTGGGAGTTGTGGCGTGCGGTGTAATATCAATCCTTGTTATTGCGGGAGTCTTCCAGACAGGAATAGTTGGCGCTGGAGGATCAATAAGCGGCTTGATAGACGATATTTATACGGGGATAGCATATCTGTGCAGGATGTAACGAAGCTTTAAAATAGTATTAAACAATTTTATATATTGTGGGTAACATAAAAAAGATATTGTCAATAGCATTCATACTCATTTTACTAGTGCCGAGTATATCCATAACGGCACAAGCGACCGCATGTAATATACTACCGCCTTGGGGCATTGGAATTGGTTTATGCGATTTTGTCGGATGTTGCAACATCGTCTCGATATTAAATGTTTTTAACTTCTTCAATTTTGCTAATATCTTGGGAATATTATTCAATGGCTGTTCATGTATAAATTATAGCGTTGAGTGTGGATGGAACTTTCTCTCGTATTGTATTTGGCCTTGTACTGTCGTTAACTGTGGTAATGTGATTAATTTATTTTCTGGGAGAATCGTTATATGCAATCTAATCAACATAATGAGTGGTATATGCAACTTTGGTAACATATTTAATATCGCAAGCGGCTCGTGCGTTAATATAATGAACGGCGTAACGCTATGCGGAAGCCTATTCCCTCCCTGTATAGCAAGTGGTGGACTTTTAAATCTGGCAACGGGGTGTAATCCGTGTAATCCTTGTCTCCCCGTATGCGTGAACACGGGCTTAACCGATTTTATGAATGTATTATGTCTGCCTCTAACGATTGCTTTATCAGCCATAACCGCTTTATTGTCTCCTCTCATTGCGATGTGGGGATCTGTTCTAACCCCGGCTCTTACAGGAACAACGTATGCTCAAATTGGGGCTTCACTTGTGGATGTCATAAAAGAGCCTCTGCCTGCATGCGGATATGCGACCACGAAAGTTATGGGGTTTATCGGAGATTTAGGGATTAAAGATTTATGTCTTTTATGCGTTGGACTTATCTGGGGAATATTAAAGAAGATATTAGGCACGGTAATGTGGGCATGCGGACAGACTGGGATAATGGATTCGCTCGATATTATGGGGTGGGTGAGCGGTCTAATGTCAAAATTCCTGCCGATGCGACTTAGTCTGGAGGGAAAGTAATCCAATGAAATTTAATCCGTTCAGAGCCAAGCTTCGGGGTAAACCAGAGCGATACGAGAGCGATAGGAAGAAGAAGCGTGAGGCTGACGAGATGATGCGTCAGGCTCGCCCGATGATGAAATTGATAAAGTATTTCAAATATTTTGTTCCAATAATGGTTCTAATGTTCTTAATGATGATTTTGATGTTTGTGCCGGGCTCTCCGATCATGGGAATTATGACTCGATCAATGATGAAGAATGTAAATATCGCCGATATGTTAGGTGATGAGTCAGGCTCTTTGGGTTCATCACTATTTGACGATCCGAAACTGATGAAGAAAATGACCGAGAACATTCGCATGAATCCAGACTTTATGCAAAATATGATCAAAGATAATCCAGAAATGTTAGAGTCCATGATAGATGAAAGAATGATCCAAAACATGATGAACGCCGACACTATAGACGGTATGATCTCTGCGATGCCACCAGAAATGATGAACAAAATGATGAGCGAGATGATGTCGAACAGTCCAGAGATGATGTCCGATATGATGAGCAATATGTTAAGAGATAACCCAGACGTGATGTCCTCGATGTTCAGTTCGATGGACGAGGAAACGATGAACGTGATGTTCTCGACGATCTTTCAAGATTACGATATGGTTATGACAGGCGGAACGATGAGCATGAATCTGCCAGAAGCCACAGCTAATCTGATAGGATCGAAGAAAGTTAATATAGAGATAACTGAACCGATGGGCATATCTGGAATGAACTTTAAGGTTGAGAAGAAAGCGAAAACTTAAATACTTTTAAATATAATATTATTGCGAGGTTCTCTCTGTGATTCTATTAAAGGTCGCTGATGGCATAAAGAAGGCATTTTGGACTTTCAACATTTTTCTATTCACGGCGATCTTTATATGCTGGTCATTAAAAAGGGTTAGGAGAGCGACATGAACCACACAATGGACATATTTTGGACATGCTTCGATTCGTTGGGAGGCATGCAGTGGTTTATATCATTGTGCGACGCTGCGGGGGGATATATTTGGGTCGCAATGGATTATATATTGCGTGCATTTAGGGGTTTAGGAAAGTGAGCGGAATACTAGGATGTATAGGAACGTGGATGCCAATTCCAGGGCAGTTGTTTGAGTGTGGCATGGCAATAATGAATAATGTTGTGCCAGGCATGTTTGATGCGTGTACTCATATAGCAAGGATAATTGAGTCAGCGGTGAAAGCCCTTATGGTGTGTGGGAAATGAACATTATTTGTAGTGCGGTTGAAGCCGCGACGGCAACAACGCAACTCATTGGAACATCAATTGGCAGTTTATCAATTATATGGTCATGGATCGGTGGAGTGTTTGGGCCTGCTTTGACCGGTGTGGCATCTTCTATATTTAGTGCAACATGTGCATCTATTGGTGATCTTACCACAATTTTTGGTGGTTGTTTACCGCAAATCCTTGGATGTGGTGGAACCACAATTACACAGTTAATAGCTATGATATGCCCAAAATGAGACAAAATAAATGTCAGCGATAATAACGTTCATACCGAGTCTTGTGATTCCTTCGCTGTTCCAGATAGTTCTAAGTGGAAGCCAAGTTGTGCTGTTACCCATTATAGAGGTTATATCATCGGTAATATACATGGCACTTACGGCAATGGGCTGCGGAGGTGTGGGCGTTGGTGGAGGAGCTCTCGGGGCGTGTGGCTGTGGTGGAATTGTAGGATTGATAATGAGTTATGTTACGATGTTTATGACCGCATTAGGAGGAATGTTTGGACTTGGTGGTGGTGGCGTTATTGGCGGTATTGGTGGGCTTATTGGAGGTGGGGCTGTTTGTGGTATTATAGTTGATATGGTTAATTTTGTTGTGAACATAATGATGGCTTTGTATAATTCATTATTTGGTTTTATTAGTGGATTGATATAAAATACATACAAGGAGGTGATGCTATGGGAATTATTTCTGGGATTGCTGGGCCAGTCGTGTCTGTGATATTAAGTGGTATTGGGGCAGTCATTGGCGCGATACCTGACTTCTGCCCTTTCATTTAGGATAAAACATTAAGCAACAAAGGATAATGGGGGTCGTCTAATCTGCTAACTTATCCATAGAAACATATAAATACGAGATATAATATTATTATAACCATGAGCGGTATTTTAGCGGAGATGTGTTGTTGTGGCATGCCATACACATGTCTTAATGGAGGCATTAGCGGGTGCATCAACTTATGTGCATCAACGTTGCCCAATGGAATGACATATATTTCGTCAAGTTGTCTATCGGGTGTGTTGGGACTCTGTGGATCAACGTGTAGTGCGTTGGCTGGAGTTGTAAGCGGACTTTTAGGCGGCATGTTAGGCGGTGGTGGTGGTGGAGTTATTAATGCACTGCCAGCCGTAATGCAAGGGGCCGGCGGTGGAAAGTAAGTCAATTTCGTCATCGCGATGATTTAACACTCTTTTTCCTCCTTTTTTATTTTTTTGGATATTTCTTTTCTTACCAACAAAACATTTAAATACTATCATAATATTTAATATCTTATATGATCGGAAAGATAGTAAGTTTGGTTCTTATCCTGGCGTTGTCTTTTACTGGGATTGCATCTGCCCAGACATATATTCCAGGAGGAGAAATACAGGAACAGGAGATATGCGGTATATCGTTGAATAACGAGGACGGTGGAGATTTTAACATAGGAGATTTAATATTATTTGATAACGATGTATCTATTAACGGTATATATGATGCAAAAGATGAGCCAGCACAGGACGAATATAATGCCCAGATTAAGAAAGGCGAAGTATGGGATACGTCTAACCTTTCCACGGGGCTGTATATTGCTTATAACACGCAGGCATGGTCTTGGATAACAATTATTCCCTTCATGCCTTCAGATGCCAAGATAAGTTTTACAACCACAAGGCAGGCAACGATAGGAGATAATATCCTAATAGACGGAAAAACAAATATTGATGCTTCTTTATCTGTTGTTCTAACAAGCCAATATGACGAGTGGGACGTTGCAGATAACGTAATAGTCGACGAAGGCAAGTTTAACGTTAAGATTGATACTTCTAACCTCCCACAAGGAACATATAAATTAACGGTATTATATGATGAAGGGAACGATGGATACCAGCCGTCAGATATTCATTCCACAAGCACGCTCATTTTGGTCATGCCTGAGATCGTTCTTGGTTCAATATCGGAGAGAACATCGACAGATAGCCATATAGAAGTTAGCGGAATAGCAACGGGAACAAAAGAAATCGAGATATGGATAGTTGGCAACGGTGTTGCAGGACTTACAACCATCCCCGCCAAAGGACAGTTTGATGCCTCTTTTGATATAGACAGCATAGAGTATTGGTTCACCCAACAAGGGATTGTAAATGCTCCTATGGAACTGAAGAGAGGCGAGTATGTTGTTTTGGTCGTGAACCCAGGCATAGACGGGGCGTTTAGATATAAAGGATCATTAGAACGAACGGGAATGTTGTTAGCCATGCCATCTGGTCCAAACAGATTCTTAACCAATATGGAGATGAGCGATAACTTAGATCTTATATCTGTTTCGATTGTTTCTATTGATTTGCCGCTGATAGAACTTGGTGATGCCATAATAAATGGGAATGACGTAATGATTAGCGGAAGGACTAATCTATCCGATGGAACGTTGATTATTGTTACAACTCCAAGAGGCATATATTATACGGAGGCTCTAAACAACTCTTTTAGCGTGTTAATTGAAGGTTTGGGGGCAGGAGATCATAAGATAGAGGTATGCGATGATATGAATACCGCGTATGATACAAGAATGTTTACTATCTCTCCATCGGTTGATATTCCACCAGTTATAGATATAGAAGAACAAGCCGAAGAAGAAGATAAAAAGGCCTCTGGTGGTATTCCAATATGGATATATGTCATTTTGGGAGTTGTAATAGTTGGAGGATTAGCATTTATATTCCTAAAAAAGAAGGAATAAGAATGAATGAAAATGGTGCAATGGAATATGAATGTCCATACTGTGGATACCGATGGCATCCACGGGATACAAGTAGATTCCATCCTGTGGCATGCCCTCGATGTAAAAGGTATCTTGATGTAGGAAATAAAAGAAAGAAAAATAATAAAAAGGGAGGTGATGATGAATGGATCAACTAATGAGTCTATGCACAATGCCAATAGGAATGATAACGAGCCTGCTTGGTGGTGTAATTGGGAAGTAAAAAGGTAACAAGGCGAAGAGAGATGGAGTTGTTAATTAATGTTCTTCTTTTTCCCATGAAAGCAGAGGAAAAGTTTGTAGAATGGATAAAGAAGCAAACGAAAGGAGGTGAATAAATGGAGCAAATAATGAGTATCTTTGGCAGTCTGTGCATGATACCAACGCAGATGATAACGAATATGTGCCAGTCTATACTTGGTAAGATATAAAATAACTATACATGATTAGAGTAACTGGCAGTCGTGGATGATGTATTTTTGACCTTGAGTTTTTATGGAGATTTAAATGGAAAGTAAAATAAACGGTAATAAATATACTGAAAATGGAGGTGATTAACAAAATGGTAGAAACTTCAGCAGCAATGTGTAATTGTGCGTTGGTTGCGTTTGGAATACCAACAGCGTGTTTGATAGCATTGACATCTGCGTTAATATCCGTGCCGACTTCATTGGCATCTGTAGGAATATCTGTGATGTCTATGTTGACATCTGGGGCAGTTGCTTGTGATTCTGTAACTACGGGAGCGTTCGATTGGATCACTAATTGTGCCAATATGATAAGACTTGGAAAGTAAAAATGTTAATAAGTTTAAACTCAAACATTTTTACTTTATTTTTTATAATGATATGATATAATATAAGGGAGGATAAAAAGTAATGGGTGAAGAAGAATCGACGAATAATAAAGAAGAAAAGAGACGGTACCAGATGGAAGGTAAGATAAATTCCATAGATGCCCGTATATTGGGAATGATGGATAATATAAGCAGCATATCTCATAGTATTGCGATGAATAGACTGATGCTAATCTTTCTCTTAGTAATGACTCTGGTAATGTTCTTTTGTTCAAAGTGATCCGGATGGAATCAACAACTGAAGAATATCTATCGGAAATTTGTGATAAGTATATTATATGGTTTGACAAATACATTAATGAGGTTAATATAAGAACAAGGTAGAGATGACATTCGACAAACCAGATAGACTAATCATGACTTTGATATTAGCCTTGCTAACGCTTCTCTTGTGGTTATCGTTTGGATAGGCATAACGTGATTAACCAAAGGAGGTAGAGGATATAACATGAGCGAAGATGAATTAGTGAAAGACGAAGATAAAGGATGTCAAATGGAGGATAAGATCAATTCAATAGATGCTCAGTTTTTGAACATGCAACGTGATATCGACGCAATGAATGATCATGACAGTATGAATAGGATAATAATCTGTACTATTTTATCAGTTTGCGTAATAATTACTTCGTTATGGCTATCGTTTAGATAGGAGGTATAACGCGATGAACAAAGATCAGAAGGCAAACATAGAGCGAAAATTAAGTAAAAGTAAAGGTGCTAAAGTGATAGTTTTAGCTATTGGTGCATGGGGAATATTAGTTTTCGCGACATATCTTTTTGTCGAAGGTAGCCCAAAAGTCGGCATGATGGGTATCTTCACAATGACGGTGGTAATCGGGTGGTTGCTGAACGAGAAGATAGAGAAGATTAAAGATGGTATGGGTGAACGACAGGAAATATCATAAAATAAAAATAGAGCATAAAGATATTGATGGGGGTGAAAGCAGATGATAAATGAAATTGATGGAACGGTTCTTTTAATTATTACCGCGGGGTTCTTTGCCATTTTACTAGCCGTCATCGTGCAGGGCACTCTACGAAAAACCAAATGGGGAATAACCCTAAAAGGGGTGTGCTGTCCAAGGTGTGGAGAGAAATCTTCTTTCATCAGAAAGCCAACGTCCCGTCAACAGTTCCTTTGGGGTGGTTGGACGTGTCCAAAGTGCGGATGCGAGGTTGATAAGTGGGGAAGAGAGGTAGAAAAGTTGGATAAAAAGGAGAGTGACAAAAAATGAATGCAAGAGATGAGAAGATAAAAGAGTGCGAAGATCTATCAGATAAGTTATGGGCAGAAGGAAGAGATTCATACCAATATATCGAATTTGGCTTTGGCGGATCATTGAACAAAGACAATGCCAGAAAGTTTATGGAAGAGTTAGGAGACTTCCTAAATAAGTGGGATTGGCGGATATTCTGTTGCACAGGAAGAATAGAGGAGTATAGGAGCAGGTGAGTAAATGACTAATGGAAAAAAAGCGTTAAGAAATGTAATAGCAAGTTTGCCGTGTGATCGAATAATGATGAAGGTGTTGGATATGAGGTATTGGTATGCATTGAGGAAGAACGATTATATAACTCAGTTATGTAGTCACCCAAAATATGGATTTATGCCAATAGACGGGTTGAAAGAGCTTCAATGGAGAGCAGTTAAACAAGCATTCGTTCATCATTATAACGATTGTAAGACATATCGGGAGCATTGTTTAGATGCTGGCATAAAACCAGATGACATACATAGCTATCAAGATGTTATGAATATCCCTCAGATACCTGCCGAGATGTTCAAAAGAGGCGGAATCATAAGCATACCACGATCTAATATAATGAGCGTTGTGACAACGTCTGGAACAACGGGAGACCCAAGCTATCTGCCGAGAGACGTGCCGTCTATGATAAACTTTGCAGAAGAAATCATAAGACTTATGATTAACGTTTATGAACCAGCTGCAGCATATAGAACAGAAAGAACTAAAAAAGAGATTGTTAAATATGCGCTATCCAATTGGGCATTTGATTTGTTTACACCGACTCCGCAGGAAACTTCAACGTGGTTAACGCAAGCATTGGCACCTGTCGTTCCAATAGCTAAAATGTTTGGTATCGATGTTGAGTTCTACCTAAAAAACTTCAAGTTTGAACCAGCGAAAGTGTTGAGCGTCATAAAGGGGAGAAACAAAGAGAATAAGATGATGATATTCTGGGCGTTCCACTACATCATAAATGAGATGATGAAATATATGGATGAAACAGGAGAACGATTAGAATTAGATCCAACTGGGAATAATATATGTGTAATGTGCCTAGGTGGCGGGTGGAAAACATTAGAAGGAGATAAAGTCGATAAATTAGAATTTATGCGGATGATAAAAGAGCACTTTGGTATAAATGAAGACTGGATATTTGATGTGTATGGCTTGGGCGAAGTTCAGTTTGGCGCATTAGAAGTTTTATGCCCGGAAAAAAGGATGCATGCCGTAACTCAAGCACCCATACTTGCCACGAGAGATCCAGATACATTAGAGATACAAGATTATGGAGAAGAAGGATTACTAAGCATTTGGGACCCAACGATGAACGCGTACCCTGGCTTCGTCATAAGCGATGATATTGTTAAGATCACCGATATTTATGAGTGCCCGGCGTGTGGAAGAACAGCACAGGACGTGAAGTTTATCGGGAGAGCAGAGAAAGCTGAGTTACGAAGCTGTGGGTTGAAGACGCAACAGATATTTAACGATGATTCGTTAGAACTATTGGAGAAATTCAAGATGGAAAACGTTATGAAGGCGGGAATAGGATATAAACCGGGAGACGAGTTAAGATAGTATCATAGGCGTGCGGTAAAATGAAAAAAAGAAACATAAGAGAAATCGGCGAGAAAATACTTGGCAAGTTTGCCATGATGAATGATCTCATAGAGAAAGGCAAGATATGGCACGTGAAGGCGGATGAAATCGAAATGAAAAGATTGATCAATGATTGTGAAGATTCGTTCCGTCGTTTCATATTTGATCTGATGAATTATCATAATCTCACGGATGAAACATCAGAGTGCTAAAGACGTATCAGAATCAAACGAAACAGTGATGGCACGTATATATTTATGGAGATAGCAAGAACGATACGATTGTGATGCCTCTATCGATGCGTTCTTTATTAATATTTTAGATTTTTGGTGATTCTTCATAATTTTAAGCATGTCCTACATTATTATTATATTATAAAATTAGAAAGATTTAAATACACCTTGTTATCATAGATAGTGTGAGGTGAACTCCAAAAATGGGACAACTTACAGATGTAATGATACAATATTTTAACATTTTCTTGTCTGAGACTGCGAAGATTGTCCGGGGAGCGAAATAGGAGGTAAAAAATGGAGATATTAAGGTTATTCTGCCCTATTCCATCGCCGGTGGTGCTTGAAGAGTTTGTTGGAGAAGTCGGGAAGATAATAATTGGTTTGTTAGATTGGTAAAAGGAGGATAAAATGAGATCTATAAAGGAAATGTTAAAGGACGTCAGTGCTCAAGCTGGCGCTGCAATAGACGTCAAAAATATAGTTTCGTTGTGTATCGGTCTAATCGTGGTCGCCGCACTTGTGCCTGTTTCAGTATCAATGTTCTTTGACGCAGAAGCAACAGAGGCGATCGCTGGGTATCCGTCG
>CABGHH010000023.1 GCA_902158745.1 Candidatus Methanolliviera sp. GoM_asphalt | reverse complement strand
AACCAGTCTTTCCGTCACTATAAGATTGGATACGGAGCCGCTTTGTCTTTTATAATGACAGTAATAGTAGGTAGTATATGTCTTCTCTACCTCATACTCCTTCAGAGAGTAGAAAGGATGAGGTGATTAAATGAGTATTAAGACTCTTCCAGTTTACATCCTGTTGGCGATAGTATTCTTATTTGCGGTCGTGCCAATGGTTTGGCTCCTTCTCGCTTCTTTTGATCCGGTTGCCACCCAAGCTACAAAGATACCGGGAGATATCACGCTGAGTAATTTCCGTGAGGCTTTCTCAGGTCGTTCGCTTCGTTGGATTTCAAACAGTCTTCTCATCGCCAGTATAACTTCAACATTAGTATTGTTTATCTGCATTCTTGCCGCATATCCTTTTTCCAGGTTGAGTTTCTCCGGAAGGAGCGCTATTTTGTTTGGATTCTTACTACTGAGGATAATTCCTATATCCACATTCATACTTCCAGTATACATCGCCTTCGCGAAACTTGGTTTAATAAATACATACTTAGGTATAATCTTAATTCTTACTACTTTAGGCCTTCCCTTCCCTTTATTACTTATGAAAGGCTTTTACGATACAATTCCGCGTGAGTTTGAGGAGGCAGCATGGATCGATGGCTGTGGAAAGGTGAGAGCGATCTTTAAGGTACTCTTACCTCAATGCGGACCCGGGATAGCCGTGGTGTGGTTCATGACATTTACGTTTGCATGGGGCGAATTTATGATACCGCTTATCTTATTACGTAGGATGGAGATGATGCCGTTGTCGGTGGGTATTTTCACCGCCTTTGGAGAATACGGTGTAGTTGATTATGGATTTTTATCGGCTTTGTCGCTTATGTATGCGATACCACCGGTGGTGATGTACATCTTCATCCGGAAATATTTGGTCAAGGGTATGGTCGGATATATAAAGTGATGAGCTTGAGCGAAGATTATTTATATTACTTATAAGTTCCTACCAAATGCCATAATTCTGACTCAAATCAAGAAAATATTTTACTCCCCAAAATCGAGAGATTGTAAGTGCTAAAAATAGATTAAAAAGATGGGGTAACTAATTTGAAAAAGAAAACCATTATACATCTAATTTCTCATAATCACTGGGATCCAGCCTGGTTTGCCCAAAGGAAATATACAAGAAAATGGCTTGTTCCTTTTATAGATAATCTCTTAAAGACCTTGAGCTTGGAGCCCGAATATAAGTATGTCCTTGATGGGCAGACATCAATCATTGAGGATTATTTTGATCAATTAAAGGGTAAAGAGAGGGGAAAGAAGAGAAAAGAGATGCAGGGGTATGTGAAAGGGGGAAGACTCCTCGTTGGTCCATTTTATATCGGGAGTGATTGGACACTGACCAGTGGTGCAGCACAAATTCACAATCTTTTATATGGTCATCATGAGGCAAAAAAATTGGGTAAAGTGATGAAAGTGGGCTGGTTGTTGGATCAATTTGGCTTTCCCGCACAAACCTGGCAAGTTCTTAAAGGTTTTGGGATTGATAGTGCATTCTTATGGCGCGGACTTGGTATGGATTCCGATAAAATGAAAAGTGAGGTTATTTTAGCCTCCCCCGATAGTTCAGAGATTCTGGGAATCTATATTTGGGATTCTTACAGAAATGCTATGGCTCTTTCAGAAACAAAAGAGATAGCCAAAGAGAGGATAATCAGCGAGGTTAAAAAACTTATTCCTTATGCACTAACTGAAAATGTTTTGTTGATGAATGGATATGAGTTTGATCCCGGTCCCGATGACATCCTCCCCATAATAGATGAAATTAATCGAGGGGAAAAAGAGGAAAAATTTCTTCAGTCTACTCCCTTAGAATATGTTGAAGCAGTGAAAAGGTTCGTTGAAAGACACAAAGTTGAGCTTCCAGAAATTAAGGGTTATCTCTATAGTGGCCGCTATGCCCCTGTTTTATGTGGGGTCTGGTCTTCAAGGATATATCTTAAGCAGGCAAATGAGAAATGTCAGCAGGCATTAGAAAAATGGGCCGAGCCATTTTCTGTCTTCTCCTGGAGTGTGGGAGGAGCCTATCCCTTTGAGAAGCTTTCCCGGATATGGAGAATGCTTTTAAGAAATCATCCCCATGATGAGATCTGTGGCTGTGGTATTGACGATATCCATAGGGATAATATATATGATTATAAAGAAGTTTTAAAAGCAGCTAATGAGGTAGGGGACATATCATTGAAGATAATCGCCCAGGGAATTAAAACAAAGAGCCCGGCTCTGGTTATTTTCAACCCTTCTGCATGGGAGAGAAGTTCAGTTGTGCAAGCTGTAATCAGATTACCTAAGGGCTGGAAGCAATTTTCTCTTAAGGATCATCGGGGAAGAGATGTTCCTTTTCAATTGGGCAGGAAGAGGGAAGATAAGGTAGAAATTCGCTTCTTGGGTGAACACATCCCCCCTTACGGATATAAGAGTTATTATCTTACTCAGGATCAAAGCAGCAATCCAAAAATTAAAGATCCCGTTAAGAGTGGAGATAACTGGATGAGAAATAGTTTTACAAGGGTGGAGATTAACGAGGATGGCTCGCTTAACATCACTGATAAGCTTTATGATAAAGTTTACAAAAATGTGGGTTACTTTGAAGATGGAGCGGATTCCGGCGATACCTATAATTACTCCTTTCCAAAGGTAGACAAGATAATCACCACCTTAGGGAGAAAGGCAAAGATAACCCTTGCTGAATCGGGTCCTCTTTTTACGAGGTTCAAAATTGAGTATTTACTTAACCTTCCTGAAAGCTTAACTAAAAATAGGACCAAGAGAAGTAAGAGGACGAGAAAATATCCCGTCGTCTCCTACGTTGAGTTGAGAGCCGGCTGCCCAAGGGTTGACTTTGAAAATAAAGTCAACAATGTAGTAAAAGATCACAGATTGAGGGTGCTCTTTCCTACCGATATTAAGACCGATCACTCTTATGCTGAGCAGCAACTACTGGATGTGGCTAAGTTTCCCATTAAAGGAGAGACTTATCCCAAAGATGTTCCTGAAGGGATGCTTGTTGCAGGAAGGGATACGGTTCCCGTTGCCACCAGGCCCCAGAGAAGTTTTGTTGATTTAACTGATGGAGAAAGGGGATTGGCAGTTATATCTTTTGGGCTTCCCGAATATGAAGTTCTTTTAGAAAAAAATACCATTGCCTTAACCTTACTTAGGGGAGTGGGATGGTTAGCCAGAACCGATCTTTTAACAAGGGAGGGAGATGTAGGATGGGAATTTTTTACCCCGGATGCTCAATGTCCTGGAAAATTTACCTATGCTTATTCCGTCCTTCCCCACCCAGGAGGCTGGCAAGAGGGATTGGTTCACTACTGGGCTGAAGACCGTAATTGTAGAATAAGGACGGTTCAGACCGATGAGCATGGAGGAAAATTACCTGAGGAGCATAGCTTTCTCTCTCTATCTGTTGAAGGGTTTAACCCCGATGTGGGAAGGATGATCGAGGTAAAGAAAACAGAGGATGATGAGGATTTAGAGCTCAGTTTTGTTAATTATCTTGACAGGGAGATTAATGTAAAAATGAGGGTGGGGGAAGGGATAAAAAAGGCCTACAGGACAGATCTTGCTGAAGAGATAAAAGAGGAGTTGAAATTAAAAGATGGGGTTATTTCACTTAAAGTGAAGGGAAAAGAGATCGTTGCTTTAAGGATGAAAATGAAGCCCCGTAAACTTATTCCTAATTCCTTCACCCAAGCTACTTTTCTTCTTCCCCATAGTTTTCCCGTGGAGGAAGATCTTTTAAAAGTAGATGCACCTTTCCTGGTAACTCCTGAGGATATTAAAAATGCCAAAGAGCGAGTGAGGGAGAGGGAAAAGATCCTCCTCAAAAAGGAGAAAGACCTCAGGTACAAAAAGGGAGGTTCTCCAGCGGAAATTCAAGAAAGTAAGGGAGAAGCAATCAAAGTTAGAAGATATCTTGCCGAAGCTAAATATTCACTTCTTCTTACTCAGAAAAGATGGCTTGAGACGAATGAGCAAGTTACCGATTACCAATTACAAATTGCAGATATAGAGAAAGAAATCGAGGGTATCGCTTCTCAGCTTGCTCGGTTGAGAATAGAGGGTCGCTGTGCCGAATTCCTTGACGATTATTATAAAAAAGCCAAAGACAACGCACAAAATAAATTTGACTACACTAAAAAATTAACATAATATTATTGGGAAAAAAATTAAGATATATTGATGAAAGTTTGAAAGCGGCAAGTATAGACTTGGTTGAAACTGGTGGAGGAGCAGCATCTAACAACGTTATTTCTCCTCAAATTCATGGAGAATTCTGTTTGCCTTATGATCAAAAAATGCATGATGCCATTCATAATGTAGGACATAAGATAGTCTATCATACCTGTGGGGGCATGATGAAGATTTTAGATCTCATTCTCCAAAATCATTTTCTTTGAGATTCCTAAAGAAAATTTGATTGCTTATGCTGAGGAAGCTAAAAAATGTGTCTATTAAGGTCGTAAAGATCGAAATTGGAGGAAGTGTAAACATATGACATCCAGAGAGAGAATTCTCCTTACTCTCAAACACGAAGAACCGGATCGTGTACCAATAGACCTCGGTGGGATGCGATCATCGGGAATCCATGCCATTACATACAACAAACTCAAACGTTATTTGAATTGTGAAGACAAGTCCGTGAAAATATATGATCTTGGTCAGCAGTTAGCCGTAGTTGATAATGAGATAAGGGAAAGAGTATCCTCGGATGTTGTTGAGTTGAAGAGACTCGACGGTGGTTTTGGAACACGAATAGATAGCTGGAAAGGTTTTGACATGTTTCCAGACGGTGGAGAATACTACGTTCCAGCAGACTTCAATCCGAAAGTATTGGCAGACGGTTCATTTACGATTGAAATAGAGGGGAAAGTGGTTGCTCTAATGCCAAAAGGTGGTTATTACTTCGATAGCAGATACGCACCGTTGGCTAATGTAAGTGATCGTAAAGAAATAGACATCATTCTCTCCGATAGAATCACTGATGAAGAGCTTGGTTTTCTGGAAGCACAAGCAAGAGAGATAAAGAAAAATACAGACTGTGCAATATTGGGTTCTTTTGGTGGTAATTTCATAGAAATGGGGCATACATTGTTCGGATACCAAGAATTTATGGAAAGATTGATATTGGATAAGCCGTTCATCGAATACTTTCTCAGTAAACTCGAGGAGAAATATCTCGAAGATCTTGAACGCTATCTTGATAGAGTTGGAAAGTATATCGATATCATCGTTTTAGGAGACGATTATGGTACTCAAGAGGACCTACAAATATCCATAAAGATGTTTAGACAATTATTCAAACCTCATATGAAAGCTCTATGTGACTTCATAAAGAAGAAGAGTGATGTCTATATCTTTCTACATTCTTGTGGAGCGGTGAGCAAGCTGATCCCTGATTTCATCGATGCAGGCATACAGATCTTAAACCCGGTACAGACGAGTGCAAAGGGGATGTCTCCCAAGTTTTTGAAGAGAGAATTTGGTAAAGACATAGTATTTTGGGGCGGTGGATGTGACACCCAAAGGATACTTCCCTTCGGTACTTTAGAAGAAGTTGAAGATGACGTGAAGAAGAGGATTGATATCTTTGCTCCAGAAGGAGGTTTTGTCTTCGCTGCAATCCATAACATTCAAAAAGAGGTACACCCGGCAAAAGTCCTGAGACTTTTTGATACTGCCAGAAATTATGGAAAATATAGGGGTTGAAAATATTAACCAATCACAAGGGTCTTAGTTATATTCCATACTCATTGGGATCGTAAATAGGTACGACTCTTTTCAATCCTTTAGGATGTGATTGGTGGGAATATTTGATAAACTCATAGAATTGCTTGGAGATGATAAAGATTCCAACTAAATAAAAAGGAGAATAATATGTTAGTATTGAAGTCAGAAGATACACGGATTAAGAATGCTACTATCTTACTTCGCTTCTTGTTAAAGCAAGATAGTATATAGAGGGTTGAACTTTCGAGGCAATTTGAAGCCTTGACAACAGTAAAAGCTTAATATATTATAATAAATAAGTAATGTTTACTTACTATTATAGAAAGAGAATAATATGTTAGTATTGAAGCCGGAAAATACACGGATTAACAATGCTACTATCTTACTTCGCCTTTTGCTGAAGTAAGATAGTATTTCAAGGAGATAGCTCGCGATGAAAGTCTTCAAGGAAATTTGAAATGGTTAAGGCTTGGGAGGAAAAATTAAAAATAAAGACGGAAGGAGGTGAAAAATTAGGTTAGCTTGGAAGTAAAGAGAGCCTCCTAAAGAGAAAAGTGCTGTCTTATTAAGAATATAAGTGAGGGGGCTTTCGTAATTAAGTAAATAAAATTATTTTAGAGAGGTGAGTTAAATGTTAAACCGAAGGAAATTGAGTAAAAAAAGCAGGTTTACCGTAATTAGTTCGAGGGTCACCCTAGTTTTTGTAGCTCTGTTGATATTCGGCATCCTTTTGGCCCAGGATGTATATGCTCAGAATCTGCCCAGAGATGAAACACTTTACGTTGCAGTGTCAAAAAAAGTTGCTCTTGGCCCTAAAGTTTTTAACATCTATACACCGGGTTTTGATAGGTCGAGGACTGGTCTGCACCAACTAGTCAATGAGTACTTCTTCTATGTCAATCTGGAAACAGGTGAGTATGTACCTTGGTTGGCAGAGAGTTTCGAATACTCTGCTGACTTTAAGAAGATAACTGTAAACCTCAGAAAAGAAGTCAACTGGAATGATGGTTGGCCGTTCACTGCAGAGGACGTTGTATTCACTTATAATCTGCTCTTAGAGAGTGCACCGAAGATGGTATGGTCTGCTGAGGTTGCTGCCTGGGTAGAATCGATAAGAAAGCTCGACGATTTTACCGTTGAGCTAACCCTAAAAAAACCTAATCCACGGTTCCATCTGATCAGAGAGTGTTTTCCCGCAGTAAGGATCTGGGGAGGAGTGACAATTCTTCCCAAGCATGTATGGGAGGGAAAGGATCCCGTAAAATTCAATAACTATCCACCTGTGGGGACCGGCCCGTACAGGCTTCTGAGCTCTTCCGAGACAGCTTTTGTCTATGAGAGAAGAGACAATTGGTGGGGTACGGAACAGTACGGGGTTAAGCCGGCACCAAGATATGTGGTTTACCAGTACTTTGGCCCCGAGACCAGTGTTGCCATTGGTCTAACGACAAACGATATCGATTCACCAGCTATAGGGATTCTCTCGTTAGGCACCTACTTGGAGGTTAAGCGGAAAAATCCATACGTTACTGCGTGGCATGCAAGAACTCCACACGCATGGTTAGACCCTTGTCCGAGAGGGCTAATGATCCAGAATGCAAAGTCTCCCTGGGATCAAAAAGAAGCTAGATGGGCGATATCCTATTTGATCGATAGAGACGCTGTCGTCAACCTCGCCTACGAAGGAACCACCTCACCAAGCTGGGGACCCTATCCGTACTACAAGGGATTAGACCCTTACTTTGCAACTATTCAGGACCTAATTGAAAAATACCCGACAACAAAATATGATCCAGCAAAGGCAGAGGAAATATTCAAATCTCTGGGCTTCAATAAGGGAACGGATGGAGTTTGGGTAATGGGTGATGGAACCAGATTGAAGATGGACTTCCTGGTTGATTCAGGCGACTCAGAAGCGATGAAAGTTACCGCAGTAATAGCAGATCAGTTGAGAGCTGGAGGAGTTGACGTAACAATTAGACCTCTAACCGGAGCGGTTCAGAGTGATACAAGATTGCGTGGAGATTGGGATATTGCTTACCAACCTTTCTGCCCTGGAGATACTGATGTATTCGATAACTTAGAACTTTTTCATAGCAAATACTATGTTCCTTTAGGTGAGCCAGCGCCCTGGTATGAAAGAAACTCCTTCAGATATAAGAATTCTAAATTCGATGCCATTGTGGATGAGATGTCAGTAACACCACCGAAAGATGTGGAGAAGATCAAGAAGTTATTCCGCCAGGCGATGGAGATATGGCTTGAAGATCTTCCGGTAATTCCGATAGTTCAGGCACCAGCTCTGGTTCCCTTCAATACTGCCTACTGGGTTGGATGGCCTTCGGCAGCAGACCCTTGGAACATGCCTGTCAACTGGTGGGCGACGTTCAACCTTGTCGTAAGTGGTTATCCGTCTCCTGAGACAGGAGAATGGGTTGGTGGAATAAGAAGTAGTAGTCCAAGATAAATTTATTATAGTGATATAGATCGAACTCCCATATAAGGGAGTTCGATCTATGCAAGGGAGGACTCCATAGTTATGTGGTTGTATCTCAGGTATGTGTTTGGAAGGTTTGCCATCTTTATTATTACCATTTTCATCGCTATAACAATAGTCTTCATTGTACCCCGCTTTGTGCCGGGAGACCCTCTCTTTGCTGTCACTTCTAAACTTGCTGAGATGGGTGGGTCTAGAGGATCTCCAGAGTTAGTCGAAGAATACAGAAAATTGTTTGGGCTTGATCAGCCTGTATTAACTCAATATCTATATTATCTCAAAGAACTTAGCAAGGGTAATTTGGGTTACTCTATCGCTAACTTCCCAGCAACAGTAACTGAACTTCTCATGCGTTCCCTACCCTGGACAATAGGACTACTTAGTGTAGCAACAGTAATAAGCTGGCTAATAGGGACATTTATCGGTGCGATTAGCGGATGGGGAGGAAAGGAGTCAAAAATATCTAAGGTTTTAGTCCCGTTGGCCCTTGGATTATACACTATTCCTTATTATATTTTAGCTATAATTTTGATTTTTCTCTTCGTTTATGTATGGGGAATTTTCCCTATCTCTGGAGGATACACACCAGGCTTTCCTATTAAATTTTCACTTCCCTTTGTTCTTGATGTAATAAAACATTCAATACTCCCAGCTTTAAGCATTATCTTAATCTCCCTGGGTTGGTGGTTTTTGAGCATGAGGAGTATGATTGTATTACTACAAGGAGAGGACTATATTCTCCTGGCTCAGGCCAAGGGTCTATCTGATAGACGAATACTCTGGAGATATGCTTTCAGAAATGCTCTTCTTCCCCAGGTGAGTGGTTTGGCGATTTCGCTGGCCCATATTGTCGGTGGAGCAATTATTCTTGAGAAGATATTTGCCTATCCTGGCGTGGGATGGCTTTTATATAATTCTATAACTGAACTTGACTTCCCAACGATACAAGGTGGGGTGTTGGTAGTTATCATCGCTTTAACAGCAGCCAACTTTATTTTAGATTTAATCTACCCTCTCATTGACCCAAGAATCAAGTATAAAAGAGGTTAACAAGATGAAAAGAGGTTTTGTAGGAATCTTGATGGGTAATCGAAAATTTATTATTGGTTTTATTATATTTATAGTTATTCTTATGGGAGGAATTATAGCTCATCAGACCATCCCTTTTAGATATTCTCGTACAGGAGCATTCCCTCCGGGACTCCCTCCAGGGGTTAAAAATATTTTAGGAACGGATTCTTTGGGAAGAGGCATCGATGTTCAATTAGCGGAGGCTGTTGTCAACTCTGTCCAGATTGGTCTGATTGCAGCCCTCATTGGTACACTTGTTGGAGCAGTCATAGGATTTACAAGTGGATATTATGGAGGGATAATAGACGCAATACTCAGGGTATTGATGGATGTGTTTCTGTCCATCCCATCACTGCTCTTCTTGATATTGATAGCTTCACTAATGAGAGGTGTTACAGTGCGGGGTATGGCGTTGATTATAGCGCTGTTTGCCTGGGCTCCGCCTGCGAGACAGATTAGAGCTCAGGTGCTCAGCCTCAAAGAGAGAGCATTTGTAGATATGGCGAAGCTTTCGGGAATGTCTGAAATGGAGATCATAACCAGTGAGTTGGTACCTCACATGTTCCAATGGATGAGTGCCAACTTTGTCAACGCCACATTAGCCGCAATTCTTGCCGAGTCAGGACTCTCCATCCTGGGACTGGGTCCACAAAATGAAATGACTCTGGGAATGATGATTTATTGGGCTTTGAGCTACGCTGCGGTTTTTAGGGGAATGTGGTGGTGGTGGGGTAGTACTGTCTTCACCCTCACCTCTATTTTTATTTCGCTCTATTTATTGCATTTGGGCTTTGATGAAGTAATCAATCCCAGGATAAGATCAAAAATCTGAATATAAGGAAATTCTTAGTATGACAGAGCGTAAACCAATCTTAAGGGTGAAAGATCTGAAGGTTTACTATCATACTGATCGTGGATCTGTGCGAGCAGTGGATGGCGTAAGTTTCACTATGCACGAGGGAGAGAGTTTTGGGATTGTTGGTGAGTCAGGTTGTGGAAAATCAACTATGGCTATGGCTTTACTGGGTCTTGTTGTCTCGCCAGGGACTATTGAAGGAGGACAAATATTCCTCGACGGGACCGATATTTTTACCCTGGATCGTGAACTAATACGTAAAATTCGCTGGAGTCAAATCTCTTTTATTCCCCAGGGGGCTATGAATTCCCTCAATCCGGTGATGAGGATCGGCTCTCAGATTGCCGATGTTATTACTACTCACCAGGGTTATCAGCCGGAGAAGATTCTAAGGAAGAGAATTCAGAAGCTTCTCTCCACAGTTGGTCTGCCTCACCGGGTCTACAGAATGTATCCTCATGAACTATCGGGAGGAATGAAACAGCGAGTTTGTATTGCTATGGCTATAGTTTTGGAACCCGAGGTAATCATCGCCGATGAGCCTACCAGTGCCTTGGATGTCGTTGTCCAGCGGGTGGTTATGCAGACTCTTGTGGATGTTCAGGAACGACTTGGGGCAGCTTTGATCCTCATCGGTCACGATATGGGGCTTCAAGCCCAGGTTGTTAATCGTCAAGCAGTTATGTACGCTGGCAAGATTGCTGAAATCGGAGAAGTGAAGACAATGTACAAAAATCCCCTTCATCCTTATACCAAGCTCTTGATCGAATCACTTCCTACCTTACAGTTGCGTCATGATTTTCAGGGAATCCCAGGACTTCCTCCTTCTCTTCTCAATCCTCCAAAAGGGTGTGCATTCAGTAATCGTTGTCCTTATGTTATGGAACACTGTCGAGAGGCGATGCCGAAACTTGTGGAGATCCAACCGAATCACTTTGTTGCCTGCCATCTTCACTCCGAGGTCATCAAGTAAAGAGAGAATTTGTAAGAAGAAAGGAAACCAGTATGAACGTTCAAAAAGAGGCACAGACTAATATCCTGAGCCAGACTCAAGCACTCTTGCTGGAGGTTTGCAACCTCACCAAAGTCTTTGGCAGCGGCCTCTTACAGCGGGGTCAGAAGGTTGCCTTAGAAAATTTCTCCATGAGTATTCAAGGTAGTCCCCCGAAAATTATATCTATCGCTGGGGAGAGTGGGAGCGGAAAGACGACTCTTGCCCGACTTATCCTGGGATTTCTCATACCGACACAGGGAGAAGTCCGTTACCGGGGAAAAGATCTTAAAACGATGGATAAAAAGTCATGGCAGACCTTCCGAAGGGAGGTCCAAGCCATCTTCCAAGATCCCTATGGAGTCTATAATCCCTTTTATCCAGTGGATCGCGTCTTTGAGATAGTGATTCGGAAATTCCACCTGGCGAAGAATCGACAGGAAAGTCACCGTATCACAGAGGAAGCTCTGGTGATTGTGGGGCTGCGCCCTGACGAGATTTTGGGTAAATATCCCCACCAATTATCTGGGGGTCAGCGCCAACGGCTTATGCTCGCCCGAGCTTTTCTACTTAAACCAAAGATCATTATCGCTGACGAGCCAGTTTCAATGATCGATGCCTCCATGCGGGCGATCATTTTAAAGATTATGATAGACCTAAAAGAAAATTTTGGAATTTCCTTCCTTTACATTACTCATGATCTCTCTACAGCTTTTCAGGTTAGTGATGATATTATCATTCTTTATGAAGGATGGGTGGCTGAGTCAGGAGATGCACAAATCGTTATCAAGGGTCCGAAACACCCTTATGTCCAGCTCCTGGTAGAATCTATTCCCATCCCGGATCCTGAGCAACCGTGGCAAGGAAGGGTGGAGCTTCCGCCTGAGGAGGAATTGGAGATGAATACGCTGAGAGGATGCAAGTTCTATCGCCGTTGTCCTTATAAGATGGAAATGTGTCTTAAGAGTCCTCCGCCATTATATAATATTGGTCCAGACCACCTTGCTTCTTGCTACTTATATAAAGGAAGAGAGGTAGATAAGGATACGTGACAGGTACAAGGCTAAAATCTCAGGAAAAGATCCTAACAGTTGAAGTGGTTTTTTTTAAGTTGAGTAGGAATGTCAAACTGTCGCTGTGTTGTTCATGGGCGGAGTTCGAGGAGCCAAGGGGGCAGAAATTATTATGAAATTTCAAGAGAGAAGTTTTTTGGTTAAAGAAGGTTGTCTAAGAAGAGGGGATCAAAAAAGGTTTTATCCCTTTGTATTTGAGGTTCCGGAAAGCATTGGCGAAATCCAGGTTAAATTTTCATATTCTCCCCAAATTTTGAAAAATAAAGAAAAAAATTATCAAATGATAAGAGGAGCCGTAGAAGAGTACGTGAAAGATTACCCTCAAAAAGAAATGGTTTCAATTCTTAACTCTTTTATTAAAAAAGCTTATCCCCTTATTAAAAAAGCTTATCCCCTTAGGAATCTCTTGAATTTGTCATTGTATGATGCCAAAGGTAGTTTTGTGGGCAGGTGGGATCAAAATTCCGAGAGGCCTGTCAGGGTAAGTAGCACTTATAGCAGCCCAGGATTTATTTCCTGCAAGATAATTCCAGGTTTTTGGAAGGTGGAAATGGAGACTCACGCTATAGTAACGGAGGAATGTAAATATAGATTAGAGATATTTTTGATCCAGCGGACAAATGGGGAGAATTTCAGCCCCTTTGAGAAAAAATTGATCAATTCGTCGAGTTATAGAGATAACAAAGGCTGGTATAAAGGAGAATTACATGTCCATTCTCATCATAGTGATGGTAAAAATACACTACCAGAAATAATAAAGGGGGCGAAAAGAGAAGGGCTGGATTTTATAGCTCTTACGGATCACAATACAGTAAGTGGGTTTAGCTTTATTCCAGATAAAGGAGATCTATTGATAATCAAAGGTATGGAAATTACCACTTATTATGGCCATGCTCTGGCTTTGGGAATAATTTCCTTTATTGATTGGCATTCTAAAGAGAGGATGAGAAATATCAATAATATCATCGATGAAGTTCATTCCCAAAAAGGGCTGTTTGCTATAGCTCACCCCTTTTGTATTGGTGACCCTGTGTGTGCTGGATGTACCTGGAAGTTAGGGAATATAGACTATCAGAAAGTGGACTTAATAGAGGTTTGGGCTGGATGCAGGAAAGAAAGGAAGATTGAGAACTACAGGAGTTTCAAGTTGTGGGATAAATTGTTAAATCAGGGATTAAAAGTAGTTGGTATCAGTGGCAGGGATTGGCATGATGTGAATGAGCGAAAAAGCGATGGTATTCCCAAAACCTTTGTATATGCCGATTCCCTTTCAGAGGATGAAATTCTAAAAGGGCTCAGAAAAGGGCAGGTGTTTGTCAGCTCAGGACCCCAATTGTTTTTCTCGGCAGAATATGAGGATAAGAGATATATATGTGGTGATGAGATAAAGCTCTTAGAGAAAAAACATGTCAGCTTTCAAATTCAGATAGAAAATCTTAAAGAGCTCTGCCAATTACAAGTGATAAAAAATGGTCTTAGATTCTTTAGTAAATTTCTTATAGAAGGAAAGAGTCAAAGAATTGAGTTTTATGATTTGCCAGAAGAGGAGAGTTGGTATAGATGTGAAATTTATACAGAGGAGGATAAAGAGCTTCTATGTTTTACCAATCCTATAAGCATTATTCCTCTTTTAAGGAAGCAATAAATATTAAAGGATATGGTTTAGAACATAAAGTTATTTTTGATCCTTTTAAGCTCCCCCAATTTCCGGAAGTAAATTATGTGGATATATCTTTTACGGCTAAAGATATTCCTGCCTGTGGTTATAAAATTTTTATCATTTGGAAAGATTAAATTAGGATTCAATGTACATAAAATCTATCTTGGTAGATTGGATGAAAGTTATGAGAAAGAATTACCCTATAATGATGGAATAGAAATAGAGCTTAAACCAAAGGAGATAAAGACTATTATTTTTGAAGTATTATAATACAAATAACTATAGTTGTGATAAAATTCAAAAAATATTGTTTAAAATAATTGATTGATAATCTAAAATATTAAATATTGGAAAGGCGTTGAAGAAATTTAAAAATGAAACATAAGAAAATTCAGCAGGTGATAAATAAACAGAAAGTAAATTTAAAAATATTTGGGGGGAAAAAAGTATCTACAGTTCTTTTTCAACCACGAATTTATTATTGGTATAATTGGAATAAAACAAGAGGTAGTTTGCCAGAAAAGTATAGAAAAAAGAGTATGATAGAAGTCTATGATGATCTGCAGATTTCTCCAAGATATTTTCCAGAAGTGCTGGGGTTGGTTGATGTGAAAGCAATATATTCTAAAAAGGTAAAGATAAAAGAAGAAGTAAAAGCCGATACGAGAATTACAGTTATTTATACCCCTAATGGTGAAATAATTAAAGAAGAGAAGTGGTCTTTTACTAATTATGATTGGCGTATTTCTAGATATCCTATTAAAAATCCTGAGGATGTAGAAAAGTTAATATGGCTGTTTGAGAATACAGAATGGTTATTTTTAAAAGAGAATTTTGAAGATGCAAGCAGAATTTTTAGAAATAAGGGTGAACCGCAATTTTTTCTACCACGAAGTGGTTATCAGACACTTTTCATTGATTGGATGGGACTTGAAAATCTCATATATGGGTTAGCTGATTTTTCAGAAAAGATTGAGCAGTTAATAAAAGCCATTAATAAGTCTTACGATAGTCTCTATGAAAATATAATCTCTTACGGGAAAGTTAAGATAATCAATTTTGGAGAAAACATAGACGCAAATGTAGCTCCTCCTCAGTATTTTGAAAAATATTGTATCCCTTTTTATGAAGAGAGGGCTAATCAATTGAAGAAAGCAGGGATATATACCCATATCCATATTGATGGGAGTTTTAGGCCTTTACTTAAATACCTTAAGGACTTACCATTCGATGGTCTTGAAGCTCTGACACCACTTCCTCAAGGAGATGTAACACTTGAGGAGATAAAAGAAGCAATAGGAGAGAAGATTCTTCTTGATGGGATTCCTGCTATTTTCTTTCTTCCTAACTATTCTTTGGAAAAACTTCAAGAATTTGTGGAAAGATTGGTAAAAATATTTTATCCCAAACTTATTCTTGGTGTTTCTGATGAGTTGCCACCCCCGGCAAATATAGAAAGAGTGCGCTATATTTCTCAATATTGTATGAATTTAAGTAAAGTTGGTGGATTATAAAAGTGGAATAGATATAAAGAAAAGCAATAGTGATAAAAACTTAAAAGTAAATTTCGAGAAATAATTTTAAGGGTAATAGGTAAATTATGAACTATAATATTGTAAAAAATATTTTTTATTTTTCGAGTGGGAGAGTTTTATGGATATAGTTATTGCTGGTCATATTTGTTTAGATATCATCCC
>CABGHH010000022.1 GCA_902158745.1 Candidatus Methanolliviera sp. GoM_asphalt | reverse complement strand
CTTTACTTCCGGTGGCCATCGAGTACGCTTAGACATCAACAAAAACTCGCCACTCACGATGATAAAAGAAAACAACGATTTTATAATCCTTAAAGACGATAAAGAGCTGGTAAGAGGCGAAATTGAGCCAGTACTCGCGCATTGTCCGGAGCAAGCTTACATCACACTGAGTGAACGCTGTATCTATGACTGTAAATTCTGCTCGGTCCCAAAGTTGCAAGGTAAAATCAAGACGCTGGATGAGGTCGTCAATATCGTTGAGCAGGCAAAGAAGACCGGGCTGATGAAAGCAATTGCAATTACGTCTGGAGTGGCAGAATCACCGGAAGATGAGATTGAACGTTTAGTTGCAGTGATAAGAGCACTGAAAAGATACAACGTCCCGATTGGTGTCGCGGCATATCCTACCAGAAACTCCACAAAACTATTAAAAGAAGCTGGTGCTGATGAGCTCAAATACAATGTAGAAACCATGAATCGAGATATATTTGATAAGGTCTGTAAGGGGCTCTCACGCAACTTCATATTAGACTCGTTACGGGACGCAGTACCGGTATTTGGCAAGAATAGGGTATCATCAAACTTCATCATTGGACTCGGTGAGACGGACGAATGCGTGCGCGAAGGTGTTGAGCACTTAGCAAAGATGAGTGTAATACCCGTTCTACGTCCAATAACCATACAACCCTTACGCAAAGACGAGCTTGAGGCAACAAGACCCAGTGCTGAGCGGTTGCTTAAACTCGCACTGATGACACGTGAAATGATAGATAAGTCTGGTCTTCGTGTAAATGTCTCGCAGACGATGTGCCTTACCTGTACGGGCTGCGATATAACGCCTTATAGGGATATATAAGTTTACAGGATGCGTTTTGTGAGAAAGAATTTATGTTATGTATGTTCTACAAACTTTAAATTCTTTGTAAAATTCAGATGCGTTCGAGTAAAGCCCATGTGCTCGTAAAATCGCTGTGCATCCACCCGAAAATTTTTCGTTGTTACCTCAATAGAGACACAAGCTCGTTTCTGTGCTTCATGCTCAAGTCGTGACACGAGTTGAGCGCCGATACCCTTATCACGGACTGTTTCATGCACAATCAATTCCTGTATCTCGCCCACCAGTCCGGCATGATGTAGCTGAGGCTCGATATGGAGGCTTGCAAAGCCAATAATAAACCCATCACGCTCTGCAACATAGTACAGCACATTGTCGTCACGAAGATTCTGGACAAATACATCATGAAACGACTTCTGGTCAAGCGATACTGCCATCAAAGCAGTAACCAACTCATACACGGACGCTTCATCGGATTCCTCCGCATGTCGAATGCTAACCATGCCAAGTTCCTCCTACTTCTTCTTTTAATACTCTTCTGTTCATTCTTTTTTATCACTTCTCTATCTTTTGTTTATGCTCCACATGCTCACGTAGAATTTATTAATGCTATAACTTTATATGTATCTTCGAACCAAAGTTTAATTGAGGTAAATAGAAAGATGGATGAAGAATACGGGCAGTTCTCGTCTGATTGGGAGAAAATCTCTGATAAACCTCTGGAGTATAGAAAGAAGGTTGGCCTTTTCGAGATTGTCGCCAGAGTGGATGAGAAGCTATGTGAGAAATGCAAGGAGAGGCACCCCGGCTATGTATTTAAGACACTAGATGATAGTGGGGATGATGTAGAAAATTCAGAGGTCTATTGGTGCCCTATGTGCGGGGGAATGAGTCCGGAAAGCTACGAAAAATTTGTAAAATCAGAGCTTCTATACGGTGGGGGAGATTGAATCCAGAAACATACGAACGTTTCGTAAAGAGTAAGTTGATAAGATCAAAAGGTTAGCGCGCATAAGTCTCATACCCCCCATTTTTTATTTTTATAATTCGTTATGTTTCACCACATTCTTCGCGAATTTTTCTTGCATATTTCGTAAGGTCGTTTACAGCAGTAATAGCTGGATTACCACTACCGATTACCGCTACATCCATTCCATCGAACAGAGGTGCGTCACAAGTAGCACAATAACTTACGCCTCTGCCTATCAAATCCTTCTCTCCCGGCACATTCAGGGACCTCGCACGTCTACCCGATGCAATAATTACCGCTTTGCCCCTGAATTTCTTACCCTTAGAAGTCTGTACCGCGAAAAAATTATCATCCTCTCTGAGCTTTGCGACCTCGTCACCTATCAATAATGGAATGGGAAACTGCCTGAGCTGCTCCTCAAATTTACGCATCAACACTTGCCCTGTTATATATTGGTGCCCCATATAGGTCTCTACACCCGTAGCGAGGAGTGTCTGCCCCCCTACATTCCCACTTATAACTAAAGTGTCAAGTTTCTTCCAGGCAGCATAAACCGCAGCCGTCATACCCGCCGGATCTGCCCCCATAATAATTAGGTCGTATAGTTTATCTTCTTCTACGGGCTCCTCTTTTAGCTCTTCGGGTAGTATGAACTCCATATTATTTTTCCCCCGCCCTCATCACGTACTTAAAAAAATCCTGCCCGGGCACTGCACCTTCAAATTCTGTTGTCTCATTAATTACTGTCTTTGGTACGGCAGCGACATTATATTTATGTGTTAAATGCGGAAAATCTGTCGCTTCTACCATGTCGGATGTGATTAGCGTGCTTTCCTTTGCCATCTCATGCGCTAGTTGAACTGCCATTGGACAATAAGGGCAGGTAAGAGTGATGAATACCTGAATATGGACGGGTTTGGATATTGTTTTCAGTTGCTCTCAAAATTTGTTTCGGTCGAAAGAGCAGAACTGTTAGAAGAAACTGTTTTTAGGGCATGAATGAGCGATGTAAATTCGTATATACATCCCTCTGGCTGAAACTTCTTCGGCTCCAAAACGTTCCTGAACCATCCTTTTAGACTATCTCCTTTTTCCTTTTCAAACAGCCAATCTAAAGGACTTTTTATTCGACTTAAGTCTTTATTAGTTAGAGTTTTAGACCTTCCGCTACATATCTACCCAACTCCTGGTCAGCCTTTGTCAGATTCTCAACCACCCGCTGCTGGATCGGTTTGTCTATGTGCATAAGATCCGAGACGAGGTTATCCACCAGATGTTCCTGATCCATCTTGCTCAAGGAGCGAAATCTCTCACCAGCCTGTTCGAAATCATTCGTTATGCCAATCTTGCGCCGAGTCACTTCCCCATCTATCAGATATACACGAGATGTACTCGCTGGAGCCTCCATAGGCATACCACCCGCTAAACTATTGGGTTCGTAATTGGCCGAGCCAGTGAAAGCTCCGATCTGCATAGCTCCATCGCGCTGATTGTTGTTTACCGGCACCAGAGGACGGTTGACGGGAAGTTGCAGGTAGTTCGCACCCAACCGATGGCGCTGAGTATCATTATATGAGAATGTTCGACCCTGGAGCAATTTGTCAGCAGAAAAATCGACTCCCGGGACAATGCTGGCGGGACAGAAAGCCGCCTGCTCTACTTCAGTGAAGAAGTTTTCAGGATTGCGATTGAGCACCATTTTGCCCACCGACGTTAACGGGAATTTATCCTCAGGCCATGTCTTTGTGGCATCGAGTGGATCGAAATTTTGTTTCGATTCGTCTGCAATATCCATCAACTGGACATTGAGCTCGTACTCAACCTCCTCGCCGCGGGCAATCGTATCGTAGAGGTCACGAGTAAGGTAATCGGGGTCAAGACCAGCCAACCGGGTTGCTTCATGACGGTCAATGTTATGCACACCCAATTTCGGTTTCCAGTGGTATTTCACATACACCGTCTTTCCCTCTGCGTTCACCCATACATAGGTATTGACGCCAAAACCTTCCTGCATTCGGTAGCTTTTGGGCGTCCCGCGGTCAGAAAAAAGCCAGGTAATCATGTGGGTTGATTCCGGTGTCAGGGATATAAAATCCCAAAAGCGGTTATGCGCGGAAGAAGCCGATGGGATATTGCTATCAGGTGCGCCCTTGAAGGCATGAACCATATCCGGGAACTTGATGGCGTCTCGAATGAAAAAGACAGGCAGGTTATTCCCTACAAGATCGTAGTTTCCCGCCTCAGTGTAGAACTTAACGGCAAAGCCACGGGGATCTCGCACTGTATCAGCAGAGCCACGTCCACCGGTTACAGTAGAAAACCGTATAAATACCGGGGTCTTTTTATCGGGGTCCTGAAGAAATTCCGCCTTCGTATAAGCTGCCATGCTCTTGTAAACCTGAAAATAGCCGTGTGCCCCTGCTCCCTTAGCGTGGACAACCCTTTCAGGGATACGTTCCCTATCAAAATGAGCCATCTTCTCGATAAACTGGACGTCTTGTAACAACACAGGACCGCGTTCGCCAACGGTCATCGAGTTCTGGTTGTCCGTAATAGAAACACCCTGGTTCGTGGTCAAATGTCTTTCTTTTTCTTCTTTCATGATGTCATCATCCTCCGGTACAATAATTTTTACTTTCTAACTAACTCTTAAATAAGTTGGGGTATATATATAAAATAACTTCTGCGTTTTTTTCTGTAATGCTTCACCTTTCCCACAGATAAAATTAAGTTCAATCTTCAAAGTAGGTCTTCACAATCAATTCCAGCATTGTATTCTTTAGGATATTTAACCGTTCCTTCTTTTCCCTTTAGGCTATTGGGTAAAAGTTCTAAAGCCATAAAAGCAGTATCAGGAACTTCAAAAGGTGGTTTTATTCCAAAAGTACTCGCAGGTACAAAGCCAAATCTTGGGTAATAGTCCGAGTGACCCAGTACGATAATAGAAGTATATCCAGCTTTTTTAGCAGCTTTGATTCCATATTCTATTAGTTTTGATCCAATACTCATTTTTTGATAATTTGGCAAGACTGACATTGGAGCAAGTGAAAGGGTTTCGTATTCATTTTTCTGTGATATTACTTTAATTGGAAAGAGTAAAATGTGACCAACAATTTTATTATCTATTTCAGCGATTAATGATAAATCGGAATTATATTTTTCATTTTTTCTGAGATTTTTAACTAATTTGCCTTCGTTTTCCTGGCCAAATGCTTTGTCATTTACTGATTTAATATCATTGCAATCATTTTCTGTTTCTTTTCTAATGTTTATTAACATGTCAAAACCTCGGAATTTCCGATAACGTCACGAGCGTATCTGAAGTTTCCGGAGCGTTAGCGGAGCAAATTTGGGCGAAGGCGTTAGCCACAGCCAGATACACTCTGTTAGGCGGCGTTGCCATTTTTCCCATTTCTAAACATTTACCAAAATATGTCATTCATATTTTTTTGTTTTTCATTTCTTGTGTGTATTATATTTATTCTTCATAGATTATTGCAAAACCCCCAGCACTGTATTTAATGTCAATTATCTCTTTGTCCTGATTTTCTTTTAACCATATATTTGTCTTTTTGGCAGACGAAAAATCTTTTACTTGTTTCATTATTTCACCTCCTCCAAATTAGGGTTTAATAACATCTTTTTTATGCCGCCTTATTATATTTTTTCTATAACGATTATTGATACTTAAATCTTATGATACTTGCGGCAATGTCGCCTAACTTCGGCATATTAGACATTAACGTCGTATATCCTCCCATTTTGGAATGAATTCCGAAACTTACTTCGTATACACCACCCTTTGGCAGAAACTTCCCAGTCATTTTTACCTCATACTTTTAGATTTAGTTTTAGTTTTAGTATGCAGTTCGCGGTCCTTATGCCTATCCAACATATTCTTCTGGATTCTCCTCAAATGCATTTTTGCATCCCGGTGCACAGAAGTAATACGTTTCTCCTTTATACTCGGTCTTAAACCTCGCCGTCTTCTCGTCCACTTCCATCTTACATACCGGATCTATCGCCATATTCATCACCTCCTTTTGTTTTTTTATCGCTTCTGAGGTTCTTCCTTTTGCTCTTGTCTCCATGTACCGGCCTATGGTGAGAAACGAGGCAAGAATAAGCGCAGTATCGTAAAACAGAAATGCTTCTGTAAGTATACCGGAAGTAGCCAGAAGGCTTGATACAAATGCAACTCCTATACCCATAGAATACATCACATCCATGTTGAGATTCCTATTTTTAAGAGCACGATAGGCAGCACTGAATGGATGACTAACATAAATGAAGGCAGGAGTAGAAACAACCAACATAAAATATGCCATTGAAAACGGAAATTTAGCGACCGGAACACGCATAAGGATCATTAACGGGATACCTATGGCAAACCCGACAATAAATCTGTTGCGTTTTTCTCGTAAATCTCTTTCCCTTGCAACCTCTTCTAAATCTTCTGTCTCTTCTCCCGCTACACCAAGATATTGATAGCCAGCGTCTTCTATGGCTCTTTTCATATCTGCTACTTGTAGCCATTTTGGGGTTGTATGTGATATGCGCCTTCTCCGCGCTGAGATTTACAGTAACACTACTGGTAAAAAATGTTATATACGATTAGGCATAATTAGATAAATGAGACAGGTCCAAGTGTCCTACCTTTATTTTAAAGTCAACCGCAAAACGAATAGATGAAACGCTCAAATCCAATTCATCCATGTTTATTTCTATATTCCTTAATCGCGTACTTCAACGTCCTTTTTGCTAAACAAGCGCAATAAATCTTTTGTATTGGAATACTACCAAGCCAATTTACTACATCTTCCTCATCTATTTTCTCTGCTTGCTCTATCGTCTTTCCTTTTACCATCTCTGTCAGAGCGGATCCGCAGGCAAGAGCGCCTGCGCACCCTACTGCAAGAAACTTTGCCTCCTTTATCTCTTTTGACTCAGGCTTAATCTTCAGAAAAATCTCCATTGTGTCTCCACACGGACCGGTATAAACAGTGTGAGCATCAGGGTCCTCTATTTTTCCTACATTCACCTTCCTAAGTATGTATTCTATCGCCGTACTTGAATATCCCGATATCTTTAGTAAGTTTTTTATATCCTTTTCCTCCACCATATCTAACTGTTCCTGCTTCGTATTTATAAACTTAATGGTTTTTTGATGCTCGTGAATCATGTTAAAAATTTTCATATTATATCTCTCCTACCTTACTCGCACATCGCATCAATTATCTCTTTCCGAAATCCTGCAAGCTTAGAAAGGATCATCGAGACATATTTACCCTGAAACCGTGCTGCAGCCAGGAACATGCCCATACAGGGAATAGTAAACGATTAAGACTTTCATAGTTTTTCATCCTTCTTTTTTTGCTGTTTTTATGACAACATACTTCTTTACCTTTATTTAAAACTTCTGTTTTTCCGCCCGCGCTTTTATTTGTTGTTCTTTTAATAGCCATCGGCGTTTTCTTAGCGGAAATTGTGATCGAACTAAAGTGATAGATCGCGTTTGCCATAATTGAAGACTAAAAGAAAGAATGAGCGGAGTTACCTCCTGAGCTCTTCCAATCTCTTCTCTATCTGCTCTAATTCTTGCCTCAGACCTTTTGCTCGTGTATCAAGCATTGAAATCTCTTCTTTTATACGCTTAGGCATAGTAGCTTCAATTATACTCAATCCACCGCTTTATTCAGAAGCATTTCCAGATGTCCGATACAGAAAGCTCGCCCTGTCTCATCAATGATGTTTTCGTTTGGTACTGCTTCAAACGCCATTGTATCAGGGTCTACAATCACGAAGTATTTGCTCCTTCCAAATTCCCAGTGCACTCGTGCATCCAGATCTCCCGCCGCCGCAGTTACACATATCTTCATCTTTTTTAAAACAGAGCAAAATTTGTTACACAATGAAAAAGACATCATCATGCTCGTCGCTGGTCCTGCCATCGCGTCAGTATCTCAATTACTTCCTGATCTGATACATCGTACCAATTCCTATATGCTTGTGCTACAGCGCGAAAGAATACGGGTTTCTCCAAGACTACTATTTCATCAACCATCTCTCCTATCTCTTCTGCAACATCTTCTCCTGAGACTGGTACTGCCACGATGATTTTCATTGCTTTTTTATTTTTGCAAAGCATTATAGCAGCACGCATTGTGGAACCCATGGCAATACCGTCATCCACTAATACGACCTTTTTGCCCTCAATTTCTGGTAAGGGTCTACCCTTTCTCAACTTTGCTATTCTCCTCTTAATTTCTTGTTTCTGCTCTTTCATAATTTCAACAATTGTTTCTCTCGGAAGCCACCGCTCAGCATCCTTAAAAATGAATGTACTTCCATCTTCTGCAATTGCTCCAAATCCAGCCTCTGGATTATCCGGAAAAGGCAATTTCCTTGTTACTAACAGCGAAAAACTTGCAGCCAGATATTTTGCAACTTGGTATCCTACTTCAACACCTCCTCTTGGAATAGCCAGAACGAGAACATCTCTGTCTTTGTATCTCTTTAATGCTCTGGCAAGCTTTTCGCCTGCATCTTTTCTATCTTCAAACATAACTCCCTTAAATCCTTTTCAAAAAGTTGAACCCTTTTTATACAACCCGATCAATTCTGCTTTGTCCAATATGTGACCTCCCACGGCTTCTTCTAAGGCTTCCTTGTTAATCCCTTCGTTTAAATCAAGCACATTGTCCAGGGCGTATAGTTTAAAGAAGTAACGGTGAGTACCAGATGGTGGACAGGGCCCGCCATATTCTTTCCTGCCAAAATCATTTATCCCTTGCTTTCCTGGAATGCTATCTTCGTCAATCTGAGAAACAACAGGAATATTAAATGAAACCCAATGGACCCAGGTCCCCATAGGTGCATCCGGATCATCAACTATGAGCGCCAGGCTTTTAGTCCCCGCGGGAATATCCTCAATAATGAGTGTAGGGTTGATATTATCGCCTTCACTGGTAAATTCCCGGGGAATTTTATTACCATTTTCAAATTCAGGACTCGTTAATTTCATCTTCCTCCCTCCCACCTTTCTATCTTCTGGGATTTGTTTTGCAAGCTGTTATAATAGTACCCTTCTTTTTCATCATATATATGAATTTTCTTTTATTTTTACCCTGTTTTTTGGTTTGCTTTGTTGTGGATGAAGGTTCGCCTTATAATATTATCTGAATTACAAACATCGGCGTTACAAAGCTCTATTTTTTGGGTAATTTTTATAGGCGATTTTATGATTTATACTGAGAACATCAAAGACCTTAAAGTCGTAAATAAAATTTTCGATGAGGAATTTTAGGAAAAATCTATTGAATGCGTCATCAAAGCAGGGAAGGAGTACAGATATGACGAGCATGTTAAATCTTCCGGCACCTTTGGCGTCCTGTGGCGAACCCTGTCCTCTTAGCTGCAAAAAGATCTACCACGAACACAAGAAGGACTACGAACCTTACGAGGCTCTGGGTCCGAACTCGGGTATCTTTGACCAACGAGCTGCCGAGAAGGCGGTGAAAGAAGTAGAAGTGATGGGGTTTGATGCCATTGCGTTTGGTAATGTGGGTTCATAAAGCAAACCAGTATCCTGTCTTCTGGGAGACAAAAAAGACTAAAAATGTTATCTACACGTATCTGTCAGAGGTAAGGAAGAAGATGCCCGCCATCTGCCCATCATCCATGACAATCAAGCGACCCACATTGTTGGTGGACATGAGCTTGAGGGCACCGGAGGCATCGGCATCAGCTTCGATTGCGATTATCTTCCTCTGCATCACGTCCTCGACCCTGGTAGTCGCTCGCTCCGAGGCAGGTACCCTTTGCACATCTGAGAAGGCTACCACTCCAAGCACAGGAGAAGTCTGGCTTTCCTGCACAGGGTAGCCCATGTATATTTGTGTTCTTGCATATTTAAATATAGCAGCTAAATGTATTCCTCAATTATTGGGTATTTGCTGACACGCCATGCAGTCATACTACCAAGAACGTCACAGCATACATCTGGATAGCCCGCTCTCGAGTTGCCCGGCATAGATATGCAGAGCGCCCTTTATATGCCCTTCTTTCCACTCGTTCTCATCTCTAACATCGAGCACCAGGACATCCTCGCCACTGTCAAGCCGCTGTTTGAGGTCGTGCGCACTCAAGAGTTCCATATACTCAATCCTAAAGCCTGAGTCATACCAGGCTTCGATTCCTCCCCTCAGATAGCCTACTATATTGTCATATCCGAGCCGTACGAAGTAGCGAACTGCCTTATCTATGTGGTCACGGCATTCAAGCATCAGCAGAATCGGCTTTTCATAAGTCAGGACCCAGCCGATATAAGCGGGTAAACCATCCAGCCAGATGCTGTATGAACCATTAATATGAGCCAATCCATCGGACTTTATCCTTTCAAAGATCATTGTTGACCGCCTCCTTTTGGTTCTTCTATCTGCTGGAGTAGGGCATTGATGTGGTTTCGCTCTTCTGGAATTCCTTTGATAACATCGTAGTGCCAGTTGAGAATTTCGCCATCAAGATTGTAGACGTTCTCGAATCCAAGAATGGAACAGGTTAGCTTCATTTCCCCTTTTCTTTTCTACCCATTTTCTTTAGATATATAATCTTCATTTAATTTTTTTCCAGTTATTCCAGGACATAAAAAAAGTGCTCATCCTACTTCTGAATACAATCTTCTTCGCTGATAAATAGAGAATTCTTCAGGAAATGGATATTTAGCTTCTTCCACTTTCTCTTCTTTCACCTCCTTTCTGGCAGCTAAAAAATTCTCGATACCATCAGGATTCAAATAGTAATAATATTCCAGAAGCTCTAGAGTCTCCTCCCTTATGTAAGTGATAATCGCTTTATCTTTGAGTTCATAGAGTATCTTTCTCACTTCTCTTGCTGTCATACCACAAGCACGGGCAAGGTCAAGGTCTCTGACTCCTTTATCCAACTTCAGGTTGGAGAGTATGTTCACGCCCTTATCGCCCCAATGACTTTTAACCTTCTTGATTAACTTGATCCTATCGTTTTCTGTGAGAAACCCGAGCCCTTTTTCGATCTTAGCAATTTCTAGTTGGTCTTTTAAACCTTCAAGATTCTCTTTCACATTTTTAGGTAAATAAGACCGATAATGTGGCCTGTCTTTCCTTTTTATTATCTTAATCTCTCCGATTCCCAAATCCTTTAATATGCTTGATACATCCTCAAGAAAGTATATCGAGCGAGAGATTAGCTCATAATTACCTTTCCGTTGATCAAGTCCAAATAACATCTCCAGAACCCGGATTTTTGAGAGCGTCTTTTCCTGATACGGGAGCTGTTCCCATCGCTCTTTCACTTTATTGGGTATTCTAATGGCGTTTCTTCGGCAACTCGGGCTTTGATAATACTTCTCAATTATTTCTCGTATGCTTAGAGGTATCCGGCCGCTTTGAAATGAGCCGAAAGTATGATACAGTCGTTTAAATATCTCTTTTTTATGTTTAGCCGGATATATTAATCCCTCTTCGGAACCCTTCATGAGTATTTGAAGCGCGATAGTATCAAGTTCCGGGGAGAGTTCAATAGGGAGTTTATATCTTCTTTTGTAATAAGGTGTTATTTCAACTCCCGGAGGAAGGCAATAGCTTGATATTACTTCTCTCTCCTCTATATCCACGTGGGTAAACTCGGCTATTGCTACCAGAGCCCATTGAGGGATATTGGCATCACCTTTCATCCATTCTTTTACCGCTCTTGCGAGTGCGAAGTGGTTCTGATAATATTTCCCATAAGACGGATTTTTAAAACTTACCCCATTCAGATCACAAGCCCTCTCGTAGCTAGGCCATAAAAAAGTTGCCATCTCCAATTCTACTATAGATATGCCATATCTTCTTCTCTCACCCTTAGCTCTAAAATTGATTACTTTTGCAAGATCGGAGACTCTAACATGCTCGAAATAATCCTTCTTGAGTTCCCAACACCCCTCCCTCTTTTTTAGATGCTTTTGATCTTTTAGCCATATTATAGCATGGTAAATGGAATTCGGTGAGAGGTCAGGATTTATTTTAATGATTTCCTTAGCACTTAACGGACTTTCTTCGAGCGTTTTTAATATTCTCCCGCGTACTTTGCCAAAGACTAATTCGTATCTTGAAAGTTCAAATTCTTCTTCCGCCGAGCTCCAGAAGTCTTCCGGCGGGAGGTCTACTTCAACCGCGCTTAGATTTTTCAAGAACTTTGCAAAGACTTTCCGTCGAAATCTTCCCTCAAGCTCGAACCTGATGAAAGGTGGAAAATCTCGCAGGTGTATCGCTCCCTCCGTCATACCCATCACTTTTTACAGTATAATATTATTTTACTCTAATAACTATAAAAAGTTTTTAGTGTATAAAAATAGAAAACTTTATAAACCCCTCTGCCAGTCTAAAGAATATGCAAATAGAAGATGCAAGAGCTGAGATCCTTAACTTTTTGAAGCGACAGGATTCTTATGTTGACGAATTGAGTTCAAAATTGGGTATTTCGTCCACCGCAACGAGGCAGCATCTGGCTATTCTGGAGCGGGATGGACTGATAAAGCGGACGCTGGTTAAGGAGAAAATGGGTAGGCCAAAGATTTTCTACTCACTTACCGAAAGAGCGGAGGCATTCTTCCCAAAAGCATATTCAGAGTTCTTTAAATGGATTATTAGAGATATGATTGAGAGAGAAGGGGTTGAGATAGTGAGGGAGATGATGGCTCGAATGGGGGCTGAGCAAGCATATTATTACAAAGAAAGACTGAAAGGGAATGGAGATGTTGAGTCAGTGACGGAATTATTGAACGACCTGGGAAGTTTTGCCGTGCTGGAGCGAGATAATGGTCAAATAATTATAAAAGAATACAACTGTCTCATCTATGAGATTGCGATGGAGTTTGGCGAGGACATGTGTGAATTTGATCGGAACTTCATCGGTGGTTTGCTCAATTCAAACGTTGAGTTAAAGAGCTGTATGGCAAGAGGAGATAGGTTCTGCTCCTTTGCTTTGAACCGCGAGATTGCACGAGATTGACACTAAAACTTTTTAGAAAAAAGGTTTTATCAAAAAATGAAGAAGGATTTTTTCGTGGTGCTATGCACGGTTGGTGTAGAAGAATCCGAAAAATTGATAAAGATTATAACTAGATACATAATGCAACATGCATAATAAATAGGAGGCGTAATGAGAAATGGTTTGGCGAAGGAGATATATATGGGACCCATTTGAAGAGCTAAGAAGAATGGAAGAATTTGTAGACCGAGCGTTTGGTGAGACAGGACCCGACTATTTTGGTCGGCGAGCACTGCCTGGAGCTACTGGAGAAGAACTCGCAGAGACCGCAGCACCCTATGTAGATATAAAGGAGAAAGAAGGCAAGATTATCGTAGCTGCCGATATACCTGGCGTTGAAAAGGGCGACATCTCTATAAATATCAGGGGTGGTACGCTCGAAATCAGCGCGGAGAAGAAGGAGGAGAAGGAAGAAGAGGAAGAAGGATACATCAGAAGAGAAAGGAGTTATAGAAAGTTCTACCGGTCTATACCGCTGCCCACGGAGGTGGACAAGGATAATGTGGATGCAACATTCGAG
This sequence comes from Candidatus Methanolliviera sp. GoM_asphalt, assembly GCA_902158745.1. Taxonomy (GTDB): domain Archaea; phylum Halobacteriota; class Methanoliparia; order Methanoliparales; family Methanoliparaceae; genus Methanolliviera. The sequence continues at coordinate 2,289 of CABGHH010000022.1, read as the reverse complement.
AACGGCGTACTCCTGATAGAGATGCCGAAGCTAGCAATAGAAGAAGTGAAGAAGATCGAGCTGAAATAAATATCTGTGCAAAAAAGGAGAAACTTTAAATCCTCCTTTCCTTTTTTTTCTTTTTGTGCTGTGAGGAAACGTATGAGGTAATAAATGCTGAAAATAAAAGATTTGACTGCGGAACTAGATTTGATTCCGGAGCTCAAAGCGGAACGAAAAGACCTCGACCTTTCGTATGAAGCTGCGATAGGCAAGGTTGCGGAAGAGGAGATTCAATACCTGATGGCAAGGGGATTGAGCGAGGGGGTGGCTACTTCGGTGATCATACGCGGGTTCTTGAATGTGGATATTACGGGTCTTCCGGATGCACTTGCACGAGAGACGAAGAAGATGTTTGATATGAATCTGGAGAAGGTGATGTGAAACATTTCTTTAAAAAGTTTTAAACTCATTACCAAAGAAACATCATAGGTTGTTTATTTATATGCAAACATGAATAATGAAAAACAATCAACCATAAGGGGATTGGTTGGGGGGAGAGGATATTATGAGCGAAGAGAGATTGAAGGCACTTGAAATAGCCATGGAACTTGAAGAAGAAGGAAAGAAGTTTTATATGGACGCTAGTGAGAAGGCTACTAACGCATTTGCAAAGGAGATGTTTGGGTCTTTGGCAAAGGACGAAGACATGCATCTGGAAAAAGTGAAGGCAATATACAAAAAGCTAAAAGAGGAAAGGGCGTGGCCAAAAATGGTGACAGCCATAGGCGATGTGGTAAAGACAAAAGCAGTTTTTCCTGAGGATGTGAAAGACCTGACAGAGGAAGATATTTCTGAGAGCGTAACAGTATTGGGGATAGGCATGGAAATGGAGCAGAAGAGCATATTGTTCTACAATGAGCTGGCAGAGAAAGCCACCGACCCTTTTGAAGCGAGATTCTATCTTGCACTTGCGCATGAGGAGCGAGGACATTATCTCAGTCTATGGGATTCTCGAGAATATCTTGAGGACCCGGCAGGGTGGTTTGGTATGAAAGAGGGGTTCAGGTTGGATGCAGGTTAAGAACGAATGGTTAAACTTTTTGGTATCTCCGGGAGTCCAAGAATAGCTGCTACTGACTGGATAATTAAGGAGGCGTTACGGTATGCAGAAGAGAAATGGAATGCAGAGACGCGGTACTTCTCTGTTCGCGGTAAGAAGCTTGCAATCCGAGCTATCATCCTAAGAGGGTTGATCTTGATATAAACGTAGGACACTTAATCTGATACCATTCGTGTTCGGGTAATCCTATTTTGACTTAAGTTATATATAATTCTTAAATCATGGGTGGTTTCCTGTATCATTTAAACCCATTATCCCCTCACTACCACCCCTACCATTTCCAATTTAAGCCATTGTTACAGTATAACCCATTAGATATCCTTTGTATTTTGCCTGAAGCTGACTACAAGAGTCCATTTCTCATTTTAATTTGATTGTTACATTGTAACAAATGATATATAAGTTTTTAACGTTCAAATCTGACAAATTAACCCTAAAGAAACTACATCAGTTTTTGGAAATATAAAGTTATCAGGGTATGTTTAAATAGAATAGACTTACAAACCCCCCTTAACCGAACACCCAGGAATAAACACCCGGAAAAAAAAAACCTTCTTGAATGTGGATGTATAAGCGCGTTTATCCTAACTTGCTATCCCCTTAAAAAAAAAATCTATACCGCAAGAATCCAAAAAGCTTTTATGGCTATAGTTTTGAACTTATTACAAAACTGAAACTAAAACAAGAAATGAGTGGTTGGTATGATATGCCTCAAATGATAATTCCAGATGAATTAAAAAAGATATTTGAAAAGGTGGATTCAGTGGTATTTGAAACCGCGGGTAAAGAAGGGAATCAAAATGCCGTTCAAGTATTTTGGAAGAAGGTTCTTAATGACAAAACGGTTCTGCTCATTGGTGATTTTACGAAACTGAACGAGAAGGATCTTATAGAGGATAAGCATGTTCGCATCTCCTACTGGGATCCAGAAGAAGAAAAAGGATACCAAATAAAAGGAATAGGAAGATACCATACCGATGGCTCAATTTATGAAGTAGGCAGAAAATTTATGCACTCCAAACCCAAAGAACCTGATAGTGCCCCAGAAGGGGTTATCAAAGTCAAAGTAACCGGGATTTCTATAATGAGACCGGGACCATGTTACTACCGCCGATGATCGAGATTAATCTCCAACCATTTGAGAGCTATGAACCAAAAAAGGGCGATAAAATCTACTACTTTGCTCA